>JAMPXR010000326.1 GCA_023701085.1 Ramlibacter sp.
AAGACTACGATTTCTTCGTCAAGGACCGCGCGCTTTTCTGCGAGCGGCTGGCGGCGCTGACCGAACTGCGCGGCAAGGCGGTGGTCCAGGCCTGGCAGGCGCAGGTGGCCGCCGGCGATGTCGAGAACGTGGTGCGCGAGCTGCTGCTCAAACACTACGACCCGGGGTATGCCGCGTCGATCGCGCGCAATTTCAGCGGCTACGCGAAGGCGGAGACGATCGTCCCCGCCGGGCGGTCCTCGGCCGCCATGGCCGAGCTTGCGCAGGCTATTCTGCGAGAGGCTTAGTCTCCGCCCGCAATGCTCCCGGACTTCAGCGCTGCGGCGCCTCGGGCGGAGGCGGGCTGGCGCTGTCGGCGTTGCCCTGCGAAGGCTCATTTTCGGCCGCCCCGCTCAGTTTGCGTTCGGCCTTGGCCTTGAGCTTGTCTTCCTTCTTTCTCTTCTTCGCCAGCTCTTTCTGGCGCTTTTCATATCCGTAATTGGGTGTAGCCACAGGCGCGTCCGTTTCCATTCATGCAGTTTGCACCAATGTAAGCGATAAACCCGCCGCCGGGTAGTTCCGCTGCCGGCTTGAACGGAAATGGCGCCTCGCCGCCGTTACCCTGGCTTCGTGCCGGTGCCGCGGCTCAAATGGTCGAGCATCAGCTGGGCGGCCAGGGACAGCGAATTGCGGTCCTTGAAGGAAATCGAAAACCGCCGGCGGGCCCAGGGCTCGGCGAGCGGGACGAGCCTCAGCCCGAAGTGCTTTTCGTAGAAAGCTCCCACTTGCGCCGGCAGCACCGTGATGGCCAGGCCCGCGACGACCACCCGGAATGCCGCATCGATATTCGAGACCACCACGCGCCACAACACCCGCCGGCCTTCGCGCGCGGCCGTGCGCTCCAGCAATCTGGTCACGGCGGACGACGGCGGCAGGCCCACCTGTTCGTAGCCCAGCGTGTCCACATAGCGGACCGACGGCCGGCCCGCCAGCGGATGGTCCGGGTGCACCGCCAGGACCAGTTCATCCTGGCGGTAAGGCACTTGCGAAAGGCTTCCGAAGTCCAGGTTGTCCCAGCACACGCCGAGTGCCGCGGCGCCGTCCCGGACCAGGCGCAGCACGTCCGCGCTATGACGCTCCTCGATGTCCACCCGAATCGCCCGGTGCGCGCTCTCGCGCAGGAAGGCCGCGATATCGTCGAGCAGGGCCTCCGCGATCGCCGAGGCGCTGGCCACGAGCCGCACCTGCCCGTGCACGTGCGCTCCCAGGTCCGCCGTTTCGGCCTCGATGCGCCCGAGCGTGAACATCACGGTGCGCGCATGCTCCAGCAGGGCCTGGCCGGCGACGGTCGGAACGACGCCGCGCCGTCCCCGATCCAGCAGCGCCGTGCCCAGCATCGCCTCGAGCTGGGCGATCCGCTTGCTGATCGCCGACGGCTCGATGTGCTCGTCGGCAGCCGCCTGCCTGATGTTGCGGTGGTCGCAGACGGCGACAAACAGTCGCAGGGATTTCAGGTCCAGGTCCAGCATGCGTCGTCTCGCGTGTGTTTCCCAAACGGAATCATAATGCTGATGAATAACCACTTCTGAATTCCGAACGGAATGCCTAAAGTGTCCGGCAAACGGCTCTGTGCTGCAGTGCCGTGGCGGCAGCCGACCCCAAACCCAGGAGACAACCATGAGCTTTTGCCAAACTTTCTCGCGCCGCACCATGCTGGCGGCCTCGGCCGCGTCGATCGCGGCAAGCCTGTTGCCTTTGCATGCCAGCGCGCAGTCGGGCACGGTCAAGTTCATCCTGCCCAACGCCACCGGCTCCGGCGTCGACGCCATCACCCGCGCCGCCCAGCCGGCGCTGGCGAAAGCGCTCAATGCGTCCGTCGTCGTCGAGAACCAGCCGGGCGCAGGCGGCGTGGTCGGCCTGCAGTCGCTCGCGCGCTCGGCGCCGGACGGCAACACGCTGTCCGTCGTTTCCAACAACGTCGTGATCTTCCCGAGCGTGCTGAAGTCGCTGCCGTTCGACATGCCCGGCGACTTCACGCCGATCGCCGTGGTCGGCGCCACGCCCATGGTGCTGGTGGTCAACCCGGCGAAGGTGCCCGCCGCCAACAGCCGGGAATTCATCGCCCTGCTCAAGAGCAAGCCTGGCGCGCTGAACTTCGCCTCGGGCGGCAACGGCACGATCCTGCACCTGGCCACCGAGCTGTTCCTCGACGAGGCCGGGGTTTCCGCCAAGCACATTCCCTACAAGGGCGTCGGGCCGATGGTGACCGACCTGATCGGCGGCCAGGTGGATTTCGGCACCGCGGCGCTGCCCAGCGTGCAGGCCCATATCAAGAGCGGCGCGCTGCGCGCAATCGGTGTCCTCACGGCGCAACGCACGCCGGCGGCGCCCGACATTCCCACCTTCGCCGAGCAGGGCCTATCGAATTTTTCGGTGGAGGCCTGGTTCGCGGTGATCGGCCCGAAAGGCATGAACGCCGCCAGCGTCAAGAAGGCTCACGAGGCCGTCGTCGCCGCATTCGGCGATCCCGCCGTCAAGGAAGCGATGGCCAAGCAGGGCAACACCATCAACATCGGCACGTCCGAGCAGGCGCAAGCCGCGTTCAGGCGGGAACTGGCCAAGTACGCGGCATTGGTCAAGAAAGTGGGCCTGGAGCCGCAATAGCGCGCGCCCGGCTGCCGCCGGCATCGAACGCTCCTTCCCGCTTCGCCATCCTCGAGCACCCCATGACCATCTCCTTGCCGGGCCGCATCCTGTTCCTCAGCACGGACCCAGAGCTGATCGCATCGCAACTGGAGGGCCGCAAGCTCACGCTTTCCGAAGCAGGCACGCTGCGCGACGACGTGTCCACCGACGAAATGACGTCGCAGATCGCAAGTACCGTCTACGACCAGCGCCTGGGTGACTTCCTGCTGACGGCCTACCAGGCTTCGGGCGCGCATCCGATCGGCCGCCAGGCGATCAGGAATGGGGCTTTCTCCGTCATCGTCGCGGGCCGGCGCTACGGCAAGGGGTCCTCGCGCGAACACAGCCCGCTGGCCCACCTGCACGCGGGCATCCGGCTGCTCGTGGCGCCCAGTTTCGAACGCATCTTCCGCCAGAACTGCGACAACCTCGGGATCTTCACCAGCACGGACCTGGGCCTGGTCGATCGCCTGCAGCGCGGCGAAACGCCGTCCTTCGAGGAACTGGCCACCGGCCGCGACCCGTTGGCCACGCAGCTGCTGCGCGCCGGCGGCCTGCTCAAGTACGTCAGCGCGCAAGGCTTCGCCGGCGGCACGAGCAGCCAGGGCGACGTCGCGCCCGGGCCGCTCACGCTGGTGCAGAAGATCCTGCGGCGGCATGCGGCCGACGAGCGCTGGCCGCTGGCCAGCGGCGCGGGCAGCTTCGTGCGCACCGACTGGCGCTTCGCGCACGAGTACTACACCGCGATGATCGCGCAGATGATCCACAGCCACTTCGGGCGCCCGGCGAAGCTGCACGAGCCGGCCACCACGCTGCTGTTCGAGGATCACCTGACCTACGCGCATCGCAGCCCGGTGCACCTCAGCCACAACCTGCTGCCGGCGGTGCGCGGCCTGTCGCACGAGCACCAGTCCTTCGCGCGGGAATACGGGCTGCGCAATCACGGCTACCTGCCCGACTGGGAGGGCTCGGAGGCGATCTGCCATGCGCTCATGACCGAGCGTTACGCGCTGCCGGGCCAGCTCGTCGTCGGCACGGACTCGCACACGACGCATATCGGCGCGCTGGGCTGCCTCGCGTTCGGCGTCGGCTCCACCGACATGGCGAGCTGCTTCATGAGCGGCGTCGTCCGCCTCACCGTGCCGGAGTCGATTCTGGTGCGTCTCGAGGGAAACTTGCCCGCGGGCGTTCACGCCAAGGATGTGGCCCTGGCGCTGCTGGCCCGCGAGGACATCAAGTCGGGCGCGACCCTGGGCCGGGTGTTCGAGTTCGCCGGGCCGGTGATCGACGCGATGGACATCGACGAGCGCGCCACGCTGACCAACATGGTGGCCGAAATGGGCGGCTTCACCGGCATCGTGGC
>JAMPXR010000327.1 GCA_023701085.1 Ramlibacter sp.
AGGGCCGCCTTGGGTTCGTCGCTGCCGCGGATGATCGCGATGACTTCATCGATGTTGAGCAGCACCAGCTGCCGGCCTTCGAGGATGTGGATCCGGTCCAGCACCTTGCGCAGGCGATGCCGCGAGCGCCGCTCTATCGTCGCATGGCGGAATTCGATCCATTCGGTCAGCATCAGCCGCAGCGACTTCTGCACCGGCTTGCCGTCCAGGCCGACCATCGTGAGGTTCACCGACGACGAAGTCTCCAGGCTGGTGTGGGCCAGCAGCGCGGTGACCAGCTCGGCCTGTTCGATGCGGCTGGTCCGGGGCTCGAACACCAGCCGCACCGACGCCTCCTTGCTCGACTCGTCGCGCACCGCGTCGAGCACCGCCAGCACCGTCTGCTTGAGCTGCATCTGCTCCTGGGTCACGGCCTTCCTGCCGGCCCTGACCTTCGGGTTGGTGAGCTCCTCGATCTCTTCCAGCACCCTTTGCGCGCTCACGCCCGGCGGCAGCTCGGTGACCACGAGCTGCCATTGGCCGCGGGCCAGCTCCTCGATCTTCCAGCGCGCGCGCACCTTGAGCGAACCGCGTCCGCTGCGGTAGGCCTCCGCGATCTCGGACGCGGCGCTGATGATCTGGCCGCCGCCCGGAAAGTCCGGACCCGGCACCAGCGCGAACAGTTCCTCGTCCGCCAGCTTGGGCGTCTTGATCAGCGCGATGCAGGCGTCGGCGATCTCGCGCAGGTTGTGGCTGGGAATTTCGGTGGCCAGTCCGACCGCGATGCCGCTGGCGCCATTGAGCAGCGTGAAAGGCAGGCGCGCGGGCAATTGCTGCGGCTCCTGCGTGCTGCCGTCGTAGTTGGGGATGAAGGTCACCGTGCCTTCGTCGATCTCGTCGAGCAGCAGGCTGGTGATGCGCGCCAGCCGCGCTTCGGTGTAGCGCATCGCCGCCGCGCCGTCGCCGTCGCGGCTGCCGAAATTGCCGTGGCCGTCGATCAGCGGATAGCGCTGCGAGAAGTCCTGGGCCATGCGCACCAGCGCGTCGTACGCCGCCTGGTCGCCGTGCGGATGAAAGCGCCCGAGCACGTCGCCCACCACGCGCGCGCTCTTGACGGGCCGGGCCCCGGCGGCGCCGTTGAAACCCAGGCCCATGCGCGCCATGGAATAGAGGATGCGGCGCTGCACGGGCTTTTGCCCGTCGCACACGTCGGGCAGCGCGCGGCCCTTGACGACGCTGAGGGCGTATTCGAGGTAGGCGCGCTGCGCGTAGGAGGCCAGGTCCAGTTCGGCGTCGTCGCCGTTGGCCAGGGAAACGAGGTCTTGCTCCATGGATTCAGGGGAAAAACAAAAACAGGGTGAACAGGCGCTAGGTCAGATCTTCGGCGGCCAGGGTGACGATGCGCCGCTCGGAGGGTGCCTGCAGCTGGTCGTCCAGGCGCGCCGCCATGCGTTGCAGCAGCACCTTGGCCGGCACCTCGCTCACCGGCACCAGGGCCAGCACGATGCGAAAGTGCAGGAACTCGGCGGGCGCCGCGGGCAGGGGCTCCTTCAGGCCGGCCACCAGGATGCGGCTGGCAATCTCGGACGCGCCTTCGGCCAGCGACAAGCCCTCGGCCAGCACGCCGAAGCGCGAATGCGACAGGCGCGCGGCCACGTCGCCATCGCGCAATGACTGGCGGATGCGGTTCGCCGCGACCAGCAGCGCCGACTCCGACACTTCCGGGCCGAGCTGCTGCGACAGCTTCTGCAGGTTTTCGACGTGCACCAGCAGCAGCACGCTGGGGTGGCCGTAGCGCGCCATCAGGCTGCGCACGGCGCGCACGCGGTCATAGAAGATCAGCGGGGTGGACAGCCCGGTCAGCGGGTCGACCGTGTTGCGCGCCTCCATGCGCACGCGCGTCTCGCTGAAGACGCGGCTGCGCCATGCCGTGGCCAGGAAGATCGCGGCGGCCCAGAGGGTCAGCAGCGCCGCCAGCGGCAGCGCCGGATCCGGCGACCCGTCGAGCGTTCGCCAGCCCAGCCAGCCCGCTGCCGCCGCCAGGGCCAGCTTGCCGGGCACCAGCCACCACCGCCAGGGCCTGCTGTCGCCCCACACCCGCATCATCATGACCACCACGACCGCGACCCAGGCGGCCAGTCCCGGCAGCAGCAGGTGCCGCTCCAGGATGAAACTTGCCACGGCCAGCGGCGGCAGCGCCAACAGGCTGATGGCGGCCAGCCAGCGGCTCGGCTGGCGCAGCGCGCCGGCGTGCCGCACCAGGTCGCGCAACTGCATCCCGTCCATCGCCAGCACCAGCAGCACGGCGGCCTCGGCCAGGAACGGCTTGTCCCCCACCAGCGCCTGCACGGCCAGCACGCCCATCAAGGTGGCCGCCCCGTGCAGCAGCAAGGCCCGTTCGCGATAGGCGTTGGCCACGATCACGCTGAAACACACGACCAGCACCTGCGCGCCGGCGAATGCGCCGAGTGCCACCAGTTCGTCCGGGCGCGTCATGGCGCGCGCCCTCCGCGGGGGCGACAGGGTACTGCGCGGTGCGGACCGGCAGCTTCAGTCACGCTCGAAGCGGGGTTCGCTCTGCGAGGCGGTCGCCGGCGAAGATGCCGAGCCGTAGCTGGACGCCGTCGAGGGCTGCGAGGGACGCGAAGGCTGCGAAGGGCCGGCGGGAAGATTGCCGCGGTTCGCGGCGCCGCCCAGGATGCGGGTGGCGGCATGGCCGCCCGCTTGCGGATGGACGGGCAGTTCCATCCGGATGCGGCTCGTGACCCGGCCCTTGAGGGGGCCCGGCCCCATGGAAGGCGGCTTGAGCACCGAGTAGAGCTGCATCACGGTCTTCACGTAGTTCTGGGTCTCGCGGTAATTCGGCACCTTGTTGCCGGCCCGCTGCACCGCCCCTTCGCCCGCGTTGTAGGCGGCCAGCGCGAGGTCGAGCCGGCCCGGGAACAAATCGATCAGGTAGCGCAGGTAGCGCGCGCCGGTCTTGATGTTGGTGCGCGGATCGGTGAGCTTCTTCTCCAGCGGCGTCTTCCTGTCTCCCGTCAGGCCGTAGCGTTCGGCCGTGGCGGGCATGAGCTGCATCAGGCCGACGGCGCCCTTGGGCGACACGGCCCGGTGGTCGAACCCGGACTCGGTGGCGATCAGCGCCTTCAGCAGTTCGTAATCGATGCCGTGGCTCTGCGATGCCTCCCGCAGGTGGTGCTTGACCTGCCTGAAGCTGGGCGAAATCTCGAAAAAGGCGACCAGCTTGTGGCCCGCCGCGGGCACCGCCAGCGCCCGCGGCGGCGGCGCGATGCTTGCGGACGTGTCGAAGCTCTCGCCGCCGCGATAGAAGAGCTCATAGCGCTCGTCCACCTTCTCGGAGGAAAAATGCGCGACGCCGCGGTCGTCCACATAGCCCCAGATTTCCGCGTGCGCCGCGGGCACCAGGGCGGCCAGCAGCGATCCCACCAAAGCGGCCTTCCACTTCTTCATTCGCGCAGCTCCAGTCCCAGGCTGCGCCGCCCTGAGAATTCCGGACGCAGCATCGACATCACGATCAGGGAATCGAAGCCGCCGGCCACCTTGACGGCCTCGCGCAATTCGCCCTCGACGACGAAGCCCTCGCTGTCGTACAGCGCCTTGGCGCGGGTGTTGCGCGTCTTCAGGTCGAGCCAGAAGCGGTGCGCGCCCAGGTCGTCGAACGCCACCTTCTTGGCCACGCGCAAGGCCGCGCGCCCGAACCCCGAGCCCTTGGCCTGGATCACCATGCGCTTGAGCTCGATCGACTGGTGCGGGCTGCGGCAGCCGATCAGGATGACGAAACCCACCGCGCTCAGGTCGGCGCCGCCTTCCACGATGAAGTGGCGGAAATCCGGAAAGCGGATCGCCGCCTCGTGCTGCGTGCGCTCCCAGGGCGTGATGAAAGCCAGGTTGTCCGGATCCTGCTCCAGCGAGAGCACGTACTCCAGGTCGCTCGTCATGGTCGGGCGCAGCCGCACGCGCGAGGTCGTCCGGTCGGGCTTGCTGGCGGCTGCGTTGGCGGCGGTCATGCTATACGTCGA
>JAMPXR010000328.1 GCA_023701085.1 Ramlibacter sp.
GCGCTGTGAAAGCGGGCCGTGATTTCCTTGGCCAGCATCACCTTCACTTCCTTCGGGTTGCGGCCGGCCGCCACGCCCTGCTTCAGGCTGGCGATGGCCGCCTCGCTCTGGAAGCTCAGCAGCGTGTACCAGCGCCACATCAGGTCATCTGAGATCGAGAGCACCTTCGAGAACATCGTGTTCGCGTCCTCGTTGATGCCGATGTAGTTGTTCTTGCTCTTGGACATCTTCTCGATGCCGTCCAGCCCCTCGAGCAGCGGCATCGTGAGAATGCATTGCGGCTCCTGCCCGTATTCATGCTGTAGGTGGCGGCCCATGAGCAGGTTGAACTTCTGGTCCGTCCCGCCGAGTTCCAGGTCGCTCTTCAAGGCGACGGAGTCGTAGCCCTGCATCAGCGGATACAGGAATTCGTGCACGCTGATCGAGTTGCCCGCCTTGAAACGCTCGTGGAAATCGTTGCGTTCCATCATGCGCGCCACGGTGTATTTTGCGGCCAGCTGTATCATGCCGCGGGCACCGAGCGGGTCGCTCCACTCGCTGTTGTAGCGGATTTCCGTGCGCGCGGGGTCCAGCACCAGGCTGGCCTGCCGGTAATAGGTTTCGGCGTTGGCCTTGATCTGTTCGGCGGTCAGCGGCGGGCGCGTGGTGTTGCGGCCCGACGGGTCGCCGATCATCGAGGTGAAATCGCCGATCAGGAAGATCACGGTGTGCCCGAGGTCCTGCAACTGCCGCATCTTGTTGAGCACCACCGTGTGGCCGACGTGGATGTCCGGCGCGGTGGGATCGAGCCCGAGCTTGATGCGCAGCGGCACGCCGGTGGCTTCCGATTTCGCCAGCTTCTTCAACCAGTCTTCTTCCGGAATGAGTTCGTGGGCGCCGCGCAGCGTCACCGCGAACGACTCGCGCACACGGTCGGTTACCGGAAAGTTTGTAACAACAGCTTGATTCATAAAGGATTTTTCTGGCCCCGCCGAGGGGCGCTGGCTATACTCGCGTCAGTTTTGCCCCGGTCCGGATTTTAGTTCGGGCATTTTTCCTCGCTTTCGGCTTTGAGCTGTAACAGTGGGGAACCGCCTACAAGCTTGTAGGACGAACAAGACTGCTTTGTAAGGGACTCATCCATTGGACAACGGTCTGATCGCCGCGGGGGAACAGTTTTTTTCGCGCGCAGCCCAGAAGCTGCAACACCATCCAAAACAGATCACCGCGCTGGTCGCCGCCCTCATGTTGGGCGGCGGCGGCGGTGCCTTCGCCGTGGCGTCGCTGGGACCGGACCCGTCCAGCATGCCGGTGCGCCAGGTGCTGGAAGCCGTCGAGCCCTTGCCGCTGGCGCAACAGGCGCAGGACCTGGACGTTCAAAGCCTGCGGCTTTTCCGCAGCGAAGTCACGCGCGCCAACGATTCGGTCGAGGGGCTGCTGGCGCGCCTGGGTGTGGACGATCCGCAGGCGGCCGCCTATCTGCGCAAGGACTCCACCTTCCGCTCGCAGGTGCTGGGCCGGGCTGGGCGCACGGTCCTGGCCGAAGCCAGCGCGCAGCACGCATTGGACAAGCTCAGCGTGCGCTGGGCGCCCCAGGATGACGGCACCTTCAGGCGCCTCGTGATCGAGCGCGCAGCCCAGGGCGGCTTCGCCTCGCGCGTGGAGACGGCGCAATTGGCCGCCGCCACCCGCATGGGCAGCGCCACGGTGCGCAGCTCGCTGTTCGGCGCGGCCGACGAGGCGCGCATTCCGGACGCGGTGGTGGCCCAGGTCATCCAGATTTTCTCGGGTGACATCGACTTCCACAACGCCCTGCGCACGGGCGACCGCCTCAGCGTGGTTTACGAGGCGCTGGAGGCCGACGGCGAGGCGATGCGCACCGGCCGTATTTTGTCGGTCGAATTCGTCAACAAGGGCCGGCGCCACCATGCGGTGTGGTTCCAGGAACCGGGGACGAAAGGCTCCTACTACACGCTCGACGGCAAGAGCCTGGAGACGTCCTACCTGGCTTCGCCCATGGAGTTCTCTCGCGTGACCAGCGGCTTCGCGATGCGGTTCCATCCCACGCAGCGGCGCTGGAAGGCGCACCTGGGCACCGACTATGGCGCCGAAACCGGCACGCCGGTGCGCGCGGTGGGCGAAGGCCTCGTCACTTTCGCGGGCTGGCAGACCGGTTTCGGCAACGTCATCGTCGTGAAGCACAACAACACCGACGAAACCCTCTATGCCCATTTGAGCCGCATCGATGTGCGCCCCGGCCAGAGCGTGAGCCAGGGCCAGAACATCGGCGGGGTCGGGATGACGGGTTGGGCCACCGGGCCGCACCTGCACTTCGAATTCCGGGTCAATGGCGTGCACAGGAACCCGACGGAGATCGCCCGGCGCAGCGACGCGGCGCCCATCACCGCTGCGGCCAGGCCGGACTTCGATCGGCTCGCGCAATCGATGCGCTCCCAGCTCACGGCGGCTTCCTCGATTCTGGTGACAGCCCGCGCGGACTGATTCGCGCAGCGGCACCGCTGGCCGCATCCGCGGCGGCAGGCCCCGCTAACATCGGCGGATGCCTGAACACTACATCGGACTCATGTCGGGGACCTCGCTGGACGGCGTCGACGGCGTCCTGGTGGACTTCTCCACGGCCACGCCGGTCGTGATCGCGCATGCCGGCGCGCCGCTGCCGGCGCCATTGCGTGCCATGCTGCTGCGGCTGAACGCGCCGGGTCCCGATGAACTCCACAACGCGGCGCTGGCGGGCAACGCTCTGGTGCGCGTCTATGCCGACGTGGTGCGCGAGCTGCTGGCGAGCGCCCGCCTGGCCGCGTCGCAGCTCGTGGCGATTGGCGCACACGGACAAACCGTGCGCCACCGGCCGCAGGAGTTCGACGCCACCGGCTACACGCTGCAGCTGTGCCAGCCCGCCCTGCTGGCGGAGCTCACGGGCATCGACGTGGTGGCCGACTTCCGCAGCCGCGACGTGGCCGCGGGCGGACAGGGCGCGCCGCTCGCGCCGTTCTTCCACCAGGCCTGGTTCGGCCGACCGGGCGACACGGTGGGCGTGCTCAACATCGGCGGCATCGCCAACCTGACGCTGCTGCGGGCGGACGGCTCGATGCTGGGTTTCGATTGCGGGCCCGGCAACTGCCTGATGGACGCATGGTGTTCCCGGCACACCGGCCAGGCCTATGACGATGGCGGCGCCTGGGCCGCCACCGGGGCCTTCCTGCCTTCCCTGCTGCAGTCCATGCTGGCCGAGCCTTATTTTGCGAGGACACCGCCCAAGAGCACCGGACGCGACCTGTTCAACCCGGCCTGGCTGGACGCGCATCTGCAGGCGTTTGCCCACGCCGCGCCGGCCGACGTGCAGGCGACCCTGGCGCAGCTCACCGCGCGCGCGTGCGGCGACGCGGTGTTGCGGCACGAACCCGGGCTGCGCCGCCTCGCCGTCTGCGGCGGGGGCGCCCTCAACGGCCAGCTGATGCAGCGGTTGTCCGAATTGCTGCCCCGGGTGAAGGTATCGTCCAGCGCCGATTGGGGCCTGCCGCCGCTGCAGGTCGAGGCCACGGCGTTCGCCTGGCTCGCCCGCCGGGCGGTGCGGCGGGAAAAACTGGCGCTGCAAAGCATCACGGGCGCCAAAGGCGCCCGTGTGCTGGGATGCGTGTATCCGGGGTGATCAGCCGGAAAAACTGGAACCGCAGCCGCAGGTGGTGCCCGCGTTCGGGTTCTTGATCACGAACTGGGCGCCCTGCAGGTCTTCCTTGTAGTCGATCTCGGCGCCCACCAGGTACTGGTAGCTCATCGCGTCGATCAGCAGCGAAACGCCGTTCTTCGTCATCACCGTGTCGTCGTCATTGGTGATCTCGTCGAAGGTGAAACCGTACTGGAAGCCGGAGCACCCGCCACCCTGGACAAACACGCGCAGTTTCAGCTCGGGATTGCCTTCCTCGGCGATCAGGTCCGCCACCTTGGCCGCCGCGCTGTCCGTGAAGATCAGGGGTGCGGGCATTTCGGTCTGGACATGTTCAGCAACGGCGCTCATA
>JAMPXR010000329.1 GCA_023701085.1 Ramlibacter sp.
CCCTAGCGCCGCGGGCTCGGCACGCCGCCGATAGCCACCGCCCGTGAGCCGCGTGTCAGGTAGCGCCTGAAATGCGAGGTGGACCAGAATCTCGCGATGCTGCGCAGGTGCCAGAACATGTGTACGCCCGGGCGCCGGCTCGCCCAGCTTGCGTTGTGTTTCGCGGCGGTGTCGGCCCGCGCCAGCTGCCAGCCTGCCAGCTGAAGACGCACGCAAAAATCCACATCCTCGCAGTACATGAAGTAACGTTCGTCAAACCCGCCGAGGCTGCACCAGGCGCTCGCGCGTATCACCAGGAACGCCGCGCTGACCCAGTCCACCCGCTGCTGCGGGCGCTTCAGGAAATGCCGGCGCACCAGCGCCAGGGGCGTCAGCAGCTCGCGCTCGTTTTCCTGCCGCGAGCCGTCGGGGTTGAACAGCACCGGATACGCACAGCCGACTTCGGGCTGCCGCAGCCGGTCCAGCAAGGCGCCCCAGACGGCGTCATCCTGCAACTCCACGTCAGGATTGAGCACGCAGAAGAAACCGCTGCTGCAATGCTCGAAGGCGCGGTTGTGGTTGGCGCCGAACCCGGCCGGTTCGGAATTGAACAGCTCGGTGAAGCGAAAGGGCCAGCCGCCGGCCGGCGCCGCCACCGGCTCCGATGGCAGGTTGTGCGTCAGGACGACGTGGTCGATGTGCCCCCCGTGCAGTCTGCACAGTTGCTCCAGCAACGGGTCCACCCAATCGCCATGGCCGTGGCTCACGATGGAAACCGTCAGGGTATGCGGGGTCGCTTCGCCGGGCGCAGCGGACCGGGCATTTACAATCGGATGGCTCAAAGAACGACAGTCAAGACGAAAAGCATGATTTTAGTGACCGGCGGCTGCGGCTTCATCGGATCGTCATTTTTACTCCAGTGGCTCAGCGAAGTCGGCGAGCCCGTGGTGAACCTCGACCTGCTGACGTACGCGGGCAATCCGGCCAATCTGGCAAGCCTGCAGGGCGACCCGCGCTATCACTTCGTGCAGGGGGACATCGCCGATTCCACCCTCGTGGCCGGCCTGCTGGCACGGCACCAGCCGCGGGCCGTGGTCCATTTCGCCGCCGAGAGCCACGTGGACCGCTCGATTTCCGCGCCGCTCGCCTTCGCCCAGACGAATGTCCTGGGGACGCTCAAGCTGCTCGACGCCGCATTCGCATATTGGAAATCGCTGGACCGTGAATCGGCGGCCCGCTTCCGGTTTCTGAACGTCTCGACGGACGAGGTATTCGGCTCGCTGCAGGCGGATGCGCCCGCCTTCACGGAATGCCATCGCTACGAGCCCAACAGTCCCTATTCGGCTTCCAAGGCGGCTTCCGACCACTTCGTGCGGGCCTATTTCCACACCTACGGGCTGCCCACCCTCACAACGAACTGTTCCAACAATTACGGCCCGCGGCAATTTCCCGAGAAGCTGATCCCCCTGGTGATCCACAACGCGCTGCAATGCAAGCCCCTGCCCGTCTATGGCGACGGCATGCAGGTGCGCGACTGGCTGCATGTGGACGACCATTGCCGCGCCCTGCGCGCCATCCTGGAGCGCGGCCGGCCGGGCGAAACCTACAACATCGGCGGCCGGTCCGAGCGCAGCAATCTGTCCGTCGTCCATGCGATCTGCGAGGCGCTGGACGCGCTGCGGCCCCGTGCTGGCGGCCGGCCTTACGCGGCGCTGGTCACCCATGTGAAGGACCGGCCCGGCCACGACCGGCGTTACGCGATCGACGACAGCAAGATCGCCGGCGAGCTGGGCTGGCAGCCCCAGGTGATGTTCGAGGAAGGCATCGATCAGACGGTGCGCTGGTATCTGGCACACCAGGACTGGGTGAGCTCGGTCACCAGCGGCGCCTATCGCCAGTGGG
The DNA here is from genome assembly GCA_023701085.1 of Ramlibacter sp. GTDB lineage: Bacteria > Pseudomonadota > Gammaproteobacteria > Burkholderiales > Burkholderiaceae_C > Ramlibacter. The sequence continues at coordinate 1,882 of JAMPXR010000329.1, forward strand.
TCGAGAAGCAGTACAGCGGCGAGTCCACGGTCCCGGCCGAGGCCTGAGCCGATGACGGAGGCTGGACGTGACCCGCACGTCTACCTGCGCTCGATGGCACGGGGAGAGCGCAGCTCGCTGTCCGTGCTCGCGGGCCTGGTAACCGCCGGCAGCCGGGTGCTCGACCTGGGCACCGGCGGCGGGGCGCTGGGAAAGCACCTGCGCGAGCACGCCGGTTGCACCGTCGACGGCCTGACCTACAACGAGCGCGAGGCCGAGCTGGCGCGGCCCCATTACAGGCGCGTGGTGGTCGCCGACCTGGAAAATCCCGGGTGGCCATTCGAGTTTCCGGGCGAGCAATACGACTTCATCGTTTGCGCGGATGTGCTGGAGCACCTGCGCGACCCGCAAAAGGCGCTGGCCTGCGCCCGCCAGTTGCTCGCCCCGGGCGGACGGCTACTGGTGTCCATCCCGAACGCCGGCTATTGCGGCCTGGTGGCGGAGCTGCTCCAGGGCGACTTCAGCTACCGCGAGGAAGGCCTGCTCGACCGCACGCATTTGCGGTTTTTCACGCGGCGGTCGCTGGTCCGCTTTCTGGCCGATGAAGGCTGGGCGGTGGACACCATCGAATCCATAGACCGGCCGCTCAACGAATCCGAGTTCAAGGTGGCCTTCGAACGGCTGCCGCCCGCGGTCGCGCGCTATCTGCTTGCCGTGCCCGATGCGGCCGCCTACCAGTTCGTGGTCGCTGCACGTCCTGGCCCGGCGAGCCGCGTCGATGCGGACCCGCCTGCGCAGGACCAGGCCGCGGCGCTGTTCTCGGCCCAGCTCTACGTCGGTGACGAGAACGGCTTTCGCGAAGACAACAAGGTCGTGGTGCCCGGGACCGTCGGCGCCGCGCGGCAGCTGCTGCGGTTCCACATCCCGTCCGGGGCCACGGTCGGCCGGTTGCGCCTGGACCCCGCGGACCGGCCCGGGTTCCTGTACCTGCACGGCATCCGGCTGCTCGCGGGAGACGCGCCGGTCTGGCAGTGGCGAAGCGATCTCGACGGCCTGGAGGCGCTCGCTGCCGCCCCGCATCACGACATGATGCTGCGCTCGCCCTGGCCGGGTTCGGCCGCCCTGGTGCTGCTGCACGGGGACGATCCCTCCATCGAACTGCCGGTGCCAGCCACGGCGCTGGCAGCCTGCGGAGCCTGCGCGCAGGCGGTGCTGGAGGTGGAACTGGGCTGGCCGATGTCCGCCGACTACATGGCCCTGGTCGAGCTGGTCGTGCCCCTGCAGCAGCGGATCGAATCGATGCGGGTTCAGGCGCAGCACGATCATGCGCAGCAAGCGCAGCGCCTGGAAGCGGCGCGCGCCGAGGCAAACGAAGCCCGGCAGGCCGCTGCCGACGCCCAGGCGGCCGCCGAGCAACTGGCCACGCGCCAGAACGATCTGGACCTCCAGAACCAGAGCCTGCGGGAAGACAAGAACGCCCTGGTCAGGGAGCGGCTGAGGCTGCAGGCGGAGCGCGACAGCCTGGCGGAGCAATTCCGCGCTCTGGCCGATCACCTGCGCTGGATCGAGAACTCCACCGTGTTCCGCGCCACCCGGCCGCTGGTGCACGCCAAGATGGCCGTGGAGCGCATGCTCGGGCTGCGTGGTCCGGAAGCGCCGGCGCCGCTGCATGTGCCGCAACCGATGGAGCCGGCCGGCGACACAGTCGACGTGATCGTGCCGGTGTACCGCGGCCTGCACGATACCCAGCTGTGCATACGCTCCGTGCTGGCCAGCTCATGCCGCACGCCCTGGCGCCTCGTGATTTTGAACGACGCCAGCCCCGAGCCCGAAGTGACGCAGTGGCTGCGCGAGGTCAGCCAGACCGACCCGCGCATCGTGTTGCTGGAAAACGAGCGCAACCTGGGCTTCGTGGCCACCGTCAACCGGGGCATGGCGCTCGGCGACCACGACGTGTTGCTGCTCAACAGCGACACGGAGGTGGCCAACGACTGGCTCGACCGCCTGCGCCATGCCGCCTACAGCAACCAGCGCGTCGCCTCGGTGACGCCCTTCTCGAACAACGCCACGATCTGCAGCTACCCGCGTTTTTGCGAGCCGAACGAGTTGCCGCCGGGCTGGGACACGCGCAGCCTGGACGCGCTGTTCGCCAGCA
>JAMPXR010000330.1 GCA_023701085.1 Ramlibacter sp.
CCGATCTATGCCGGCGCGCACCTGTGCGGCCCCGCCGTCACGGTGCTGCTGCACCCGGGCGACAACTGGATGATGCATGTGGCGGCCGAGCAGATCCAGCCCGGCGACGTGGTCGTCGCGGCCGTGACGGCCGACTGCAGCGACGGCTTCTTCGGCGAGTTGCTGGCGACCTCCTTTCGCGCCCGCGGCGCGCTGGGCCTGGTCATCGACGCGGGCTGTCGCGACGTGAAGGAGCTCACGGCCATGGGGTTTCCGGTCTGGAGCAAGGCCATCAGCGCCAAGGGCACGATCAAGGCCACGCTCGGTTCGGTCAATGTCCCGGTGGTCTGCGCCGGCGCCCTGGTGAACCCGGGCGACGTGGCCGTCGCCGACGATGACGGCGTCGTGTTCGTCCCGGCGGCCAGCGCCCGCGAAGTCGCGGACGCGGCGGCGGCGCGCGAGGCGAACGAAGGCGAGAAGCGGGCCAAGCTCGCGGCGGGCGTGCTGGGCCTGGACATGTACAACATGCGCGAGCCGCTGCGCAAGGCAGGTCTCCAATACATAGACTGAAAGAGGCTGCAGGCAAGACCATGGAATTCCAGAAGACCCCCGGCTGGCTCGATTGGTATGCCCATCCCGCCAAGCCGCGTTTCCGACTGCCGCCGGGATCGGTGGACGCGCATTGCCATGTGTTCGGCCCGGGCGAGCGGTTTCCGTTCGCGCCCGAGCGCAAGTACACGCCCTGCGATGCGAGCCGCGAGCAGCTGTTCGCCTTGCGCGACCACCTGGGTGTCCACAGGAATGTGCTGGTGCAGGCGACCTGCCACGGCGCCGACAACAGCGCGCTGCTGGACGCCTTGCGGCATTCGGAGGGCCGGGCCAGGGGCGTCGTCACCGTGCGGCGCGGCGTCAGCGACGACGAACTGCGCGCCATGCACGAGGCGGGCGTGCGCGGCGTGCGATTCAACTTCGTGAAACGCCTGGTGGACTTCACGCCGAAGGACGAACTGGCGGAAATCGCGGCGCGCATCGCGCCGCTGGGCTGGCATGTGGTGATCTATTTCGAGGCCGCCGATCTGGCCGGGCTGTGGGATTTCTTCACGGCCCTGCCGACCACCGTGGTGGTCGACCACATGGGGCGGCCCGACGTGAGCAAGCCGCTGGATGGGCCCGAGTTCGAACTGTTCGTGAAATTCATGCGCGACCATCCGAACGTGTGGAGCAAGGTCAGCTGCCCGGAGCGGCTGAGCATCTCCGGCCCGCCGGCGCTGGATGGCGAGCGCAATGCCTACCGCGACGTCGTGCCTTTCGCGCGGCGCATCGTCGAGACCTTCCCCGACCGGGTACTCTGGGGCACGGATTGGCCGCATCCCAACCTGAAGGACCACATGCCGGATGACGGCCTGCTGGTGGACTTCATCCCCCACTTCGCCGTCACGCCCGAGCTGCAGCACAAGCTGCTGGTGGACAATCCGTTGCGTCTTTATTGGCCGGAGGCAGGAACATGATCTTCCCCGCGCATATTTGCTGGCTGTCCATCGAGGGCGCATTTGCCTTGGTGAATCGGTTGGCCGGAGCCTGATATGCCCCTCGAAAAACCCTACCTGGACGTCCCCGGCACGACGATCTTCGACGCGGAACAGTCGCGCAAGGGCTATCACCTCAACCAGTTCTGCATGTCCTTGATGAAGGCCGTCAACCGTGAGCGCTTCAAGGCGAACGAGCGGGCCTACCTGGACGAGTGGCCGATGAGCGAGGCGCAGAAGCAGGCGGTGCTGGCGCGTGACCTGAACCGTTGCATCGCGCTGGGAGGCAACATCTACTTCCTGGCGAAGATAGGCGCGACCGACGGCAAGAGCTTCCAGCAGATGGCCGGCAGCATGACCGGCATGTCCGAGGAGGAATACCGCGCCATGATGGTCGCGGGCGGCCGGCCGATCGCAGGCAATCGCTACGTCGGCGAGAAAGCGGAGAAGAACTGATGGCACGCATCACCGCCAGTGTCTACACCTCCCATGTGCCGGCCATAGGCGCCGCATTGGATGCGGGCAAGACGCACGAGCCGTATTGGCAGCCCGTGTTCAAGGGCTACGAGTTTTCCAAGCGCTGGATGCAGGAACGCAAGCCCGACGTGATCTTCCTGGTCTACAACGATCACGCCAACGCGTTCAGCCTGGAACTGATCCCCACTTTCGCGATCGGCACCGCGGCGGAGTTCGCCATCGCCGATGAAGGATGGGGTCCGCGGCCGGTGCCCAAGGTGATCGGCCATCCCGAACTGGCGGCCCACATCGCGCAGTCGGTGATACAGCAGGACTTCGACCTGACCATCGTGAACCGGATGGACGTCGACCACGGCCTGACCGTGCCGCTGTCGCTGATGTGCGGCCAGCCGCAGGCCTGGCCCTGCCCGGTCATCCCGTTCGCGGTGAACGTCGTGCAGTATCCGGTGCCCTCGGGCATGCGCTGCCTGAATCTGGGCAAGGCCATACGCAACGCGGTGCGCAGCTACGACGACGACCTGAACATTCAGATCTGGGGCACCGGCGGCATGAGCCACCAGTTGCAGGGCCCGCGCGCCGGGCTGATCAACCGCGAGTTCGATAACGCCTTCCTCGACCGGCTGATCGCGGACCCCGAAGCCCAGGCGGCCATGCCGCACATCCACTATGTGCGCGAGGCCGGCAGCGAAGGCATCGAACTCGTGATGTGGCTGATCGCCCGCGGCGCGATGGCGGACCTGGCCGGTGGACCGCCGCCCAGGGTCGCGCATCGCTTCTACCATGTGCCCGCGTCCAACACGGCGGTGGGGCACCTGATTCTCGAGAACGAATGATGTCGCCGCAAGGAGGCTGGCAATGAGCAAGATCAAAGTCGCCCTCGCGGGCGCGGGCGCCTTCGGCATCAAGCACCTGGACGGCATCAAGCTGATCGACGGCGTGGAAGTGATCTCGCTGGTCGGCCGCGAGCTGGACAAGACGAAGGAAGTGGCCGCCAAGTACGGCATCGGCCACGTGGCGGCCGACCTTGCCGAAAGCCTGGCGCTGCGGGAAGTGGACGCGGTCATCCTTTGCACGCCCACGCAGATGCACGCGTCGCAGGCGATGCAGTGCATGAAGGCCGGCAAGCACGTGCAGGTGGAGATCCCGCTGGCCGACAGCCTGAAGGACGCGCGCGCGGTCGTCGCGATGCAGAAGGAAACCGGCCTGGTAGCGATGTGCGGCCACACGCGCCGCTTCAACCCCAGCCATCAGTACGTGCACAAGCGAATCGAGGCGGGCGAATTCGACATCCAGCAGATGGATGTGCAGACCTATTTCTTCCGGCGCACGAACATGAACGCGCTGGGCCAGCCGCGCAGCTGGACCGACCACCTGCTGTGGCACCACGCCGCGCACACGGTCGATCTGTTCGCCTGGCAGACCGGCAGCCCCGTGGTGAAGGCCAACGCGATCCAGGGCCCGATCCATCCCACGCTGGGCATAGCCATGGACATGAGCATCCAGCTCAAAGCAGCCAACGGCGCGATCTGCACGCTGTCGCTCAGCTTCAACAACGAAGGGCCCCTGGGCACTTTCTTCCGCTACATCGGCGACACGGCCACCTACATCGCGCGCTACGACGACCTGTTCAACGGCAAGGAGGAGAAGATCGACGTGAGCGCCGTGGACATCAGCATGAACGGCATCGAGCTGCAGGACCGGGAGTTTTTCGCCGCGATCCGCGAGGGGCGCGAGCCCAACGCCAGTGTGGCGCAAGTGCTGCCGTGTTACGAGGTGCTGCATCAGTTGGAGCAGCAGCTGGGCTGAGTTTTTTGATTGCTTGCTGGAGTGGGGGGCTGCGGGCGGGGGCATATCCGGTGCTCGTCACTTGCAAACACAAGGTGCTTGCCCTGGGGCGCGGGTGTCGGGTGGCCGCATCAGGGAAGTAAAGGAAGGAGCTCGTGGTGCCGGGAGGCGCCACGGCGGAGGGACATGGAGGGTGGAGGGCGCCCGCCGTCCGCAGCCCCCGCCCGCCGCCCCCC
>JAMPXR010000331.1 GCA_023701085.1 Ramlibacter sp.
CCGACCGCGAGGGGCACAAGACGATCCGCGAGCGCATCTCGCGCCAGGACATCGCCAAGATGGTGGGCGCCTCGCGCGAGATGGTCAGCCGCGTCATGAAGGACCTGGAAGACCGCGGCTTCATCGAAACGCGCGCCGACGGCTCGATGCTGATCAAGGACCGGCTCACCACGCTGGGTTGAAGGCCGGCCGGTTGCGGCGCGCCCGCAACGGCGGACAACGCGAGTGCGCATGGCTGCGTTAAGCTTGGACGTGCCCTGAGTGCCGCAGCATGACTTACTCGCTCAATACCCTGAACAATGCCGGCGGCAGCGCCGCGGCGCCACGGGCCGGCGCCGGCCGCTTCGCCCACGAGATCGCACTGGTCCTGGGAGGGGCCGCCCTGGTGTTCTGGCTGCTCGCCCTGGTGAGCTATTCGCCGCACGACCCGGCGTTCTCCACGTCCGGTGCGGGCGGCGCCATCCGCAACTGGGGCGGCCGCCTGGGCGCCCGGATCGCCGACGCCGGCTATTTCCTGTTCGGGTTTTCCGTGTGGTGGTGCTTCGCCGCCGGTATCCGGGCCTGGCTCGCCACCCTCGCGCGATGGATGCGCGGCGGCGCACCCGAGGAAGCGCCGCCCGCCTTCTGGCGCACGCGCGTCGCATTCTGGGCCGGCCTGGCCGTCCTGTTGTGCGCCAGCACGGCGCTGGAGTGGTCGCGCCTGTACCGCTTCGAAGGGCGGCTGCCCGATCACGCGGGGGGCGCGCTCGGCTATCTGGTCGGTCCGCTGGGGGTGAAGTGGTTCGGTTTCACCGGCTCGGGCCTGCTGGGCGTGGCGCTGGGGGTGCTGGGCGCGGCCCTGGTGTTCCGTTTTTCCTGGGCCCATGTGGCCGAAAGGCTGGGGGCGCGCCTGACCGGCTGGGTCGAATCCCTGCGCGAGAAGCGCGAGATCGCGCAGGACGTCGCATTCGGCCAGAAGGCGGCGCGGCAACGCGAGGAGGTGCTGCTGGGCGAGCGCGTCGAGGTCGAGGACCACCATCCCACGCCGGTGCTGATCGAGCCGCTGCTGGTCCAGGTGCCCAAGAGCGAACGCGTCGCCAAGGAGCGCCAGAAGCCGTTGTTCACCGAGCTGCCCGATTCCAAACTGCCGCAGGTGGACCTGCTGGACGGGGCGCAGGCGCGCCAGGAGACGGTGTCGCCGGAAACGCTGGAGATGACCAGCCGGCTGATCGAGAAAAAGCTCAAGGATTTCGGCGTCGAGGTGCGCGTGGTGCTGGCGCAGCCCGGCCCGGTGATCACGCGCTACGAGATCGAGCCGGCCACCGGCGTCAAGGGCGCCCAGATCGTCGGCCTGGCCAAGGACCTGGCGCGCTCGCTCAGCCTGGTGTCGATCCGGGTCGTGGAAACCATCCCCGGCAAGAACTACATGGCGCTGGAACTGCCCAACGCCAAGCGCCAGGCGATCCGCCTGTCGGAGATCCTGGGCTCGCAGGTCTACCACGACGGCAAATCGCTGCTCACCATGGGCCTGGGCAAGGACATCATCGGCAACCCGGTGGTGGCAGACCTGGCCAAGATGCCGCATGTGCTGGTGGCCGGCACCACCGGGTCGGGCAAGTCGGTGGGGCTGAACGCGATGATCCTGTCGATGCTGTACAAGGCCGAAGCGCGCGACGTGCGGCTGCTGATGATCGACCCGAAGATGCTGGAGATGTCCGTGTACGAGGGCATCCCGCACCTGCTGGCGCCGGTGGTCACCGACATGAAGCAGGCCGCCAACGGCCTGAACTGGTGCGTCGGCGAAATGGAGCGGCGTTACCGGCTCATGAGCAAGCTGGGCGTGCGCAACCTGGCCGGCTACAACCACAAACTGGACGAGGCCAAGGGCAAGGGCGAGTTCCTCTACAACCCGTTCAGCCTGACGCCCGACAGCCCGGAACCGCTGGAGCGGCTGCCGCACATCGTGGTGGTGATCGACGAACTGGCCGACCTGATGATGGTGGTGGGCAAGAAGATCGAGGAGCTGATCGCGCGGCTGGCGCAGAAGGCGCGCGCGGCCGGCATCCATCTCATCCTGGCGACGCAGCGCCCCAGTGTGGACGTGATCACCGGGCTGATCAAGGCCAACATCCCCACGCGCATCGCCTTCCAGGTCTCCAGCAAGGTCGACAGCCGCACCATCCTGGACCAGATGGGCGCCGAGACGCTGCTCGGCATGGGCGACATGCTGTACATGGCCAGCGGCACCGGGCTGCCGGTGCGGGTGCACGGCGCGTTCGTGAGCGACGACGAGGTGCACCGCGTGGTCGCCTACCTGAAGGAACAGGGCGAGCCCAATTACATCGAAGGCCTGCTCGAAGGCGGCACGGTGGACGACGACGGCGATGCGGCCGGTGAGGGCGGCCTGTCCGGCGAGAAGGACCCGATGTACGACCAGGCCGTGGAGGTGGTCCTGAAGAATCGCCGGGCCAGCATCTCGCTGGTGCAGCGCCACCTGAAGATTGGTTACAACCGCGCGGCCCGGCTCGTGGAAGATATGGAGAAGGCGGGCCTGGTCAGCGCCATGAGCGGCAGCGGCCAGCGCGAGATCCTGGTGCCCACCCGCGCCGAGTGAACCGGCGCATTTGCGTGCGGCCGGCGAACTTCGGGGGCGCCGGCGAACCCAAGCTGTCATGCGGGAGCGGCATCGATGCGCGTTCCCGTCCAGGGAGTTTCATGAACAAGATCATCGCGACCGTTTTCATCGCCGCCTGCGCCTTGTCCGCGCGGGCCTCGGGCCTCGACAGCCTCGAGAATTTCATCAAGTCGGTCAAGAGCGCGCGCGCCGAATTCACGCAGGTCGTCACCGCGCCGGCCCGCGACGGGCAGGCCGCGCGCAGCAAGACCTCCACCGGCACGTTCGAATTCCAGCGGCCCAGCCGTTTCCGCTTCGAGTACCGCAAGCCCTTCGAGCAGACCATCGTCGCCGACGGCCAGACGCTCTGGCTGCACGACGTCGACCTGAGCCAGGTCACGGCGCGCAAGCAGTCGCAGGTGCTGGGCTCCACGCCCGCGGCGCTGATCGCCGCGGCGCCGGATACCGCGGCGCTGCGCAAGGACTTCGACCTGCAGGCTGCCGGCGAGAAGGACGGCCTGCAATGGATGCAGGCCACGCCGAAAGCCAGGGACGGCCAGCTGCACGGCGTCAAGGTGGGATTTCGCGGCAACGATCTCGCGGTGCTGGAAATCCAGGACAGCTTCGGCCAGCGCTCGGTGCTCACATTCACCCGGATGGAAGTCAACGCGGCGCTGACGCCGCAGCGCTTCCAGTTCAAGCCGCCCGCGGGCGTGGACGTGGTCAGGCAGTGAGCGCCGTCAGATCTCGCGGGTGATCCGGTCGAGTTCCTTGCGCTCGATGAACTCTTCCATGCGCGAGAGCAGCCGCCACCATTCGCTGCCGTCTTCGCGGTAGATGCGCATCGCGCCGGCGCGCACCAGGATCTTGCGCAGTTCGTCGTCGTCGAAGCCGCCCAGGTGCTGGCGCAGCGTCTCGAACGAGCGGTCGGTGAATCCCTTGTGGCTGAGGAAATGCCGGGCGGTGGTTTCCGCCATGAATTCGGTGCGGTGCTGCTCCTGCGCCAGCTTGAGCTGATTGGCGAACTGCTGCCGGTTGAGCGCATAGCTGATGCCACCGCCCACCAGCGCACCCAGCAGCGCCGAGAAAGTCGACCAGAGCGAAGCGTCCATGGTGGCGGACTATAACGTCGTTGGGAACCGGGGCCCGCTCCCTATACTCCCCTCATGACCAAGGCCGCCCCCGCCCACCAGCCGCTGGCCGATCGCCTGCGTCCCAGCACGCTGGGGGAGGTGGTCGGGCAGCAGCATTTGCTGGGCGAGGGCATGCCGCTGCGCATCGCCTTCGAGTCGGGCCAGCCGCACAGCTGCATCCTGTGGGGCCCGCCCGGCACGGGCAAGACCACCATCGCGCGGCTGATGGCGGATGCTTTCGACGCGCAGTTCATCGCCATCAGCGCC
>JAMPXR010000332.1 GCA_023701085.1 Ramlibacter sp.
GCCGCCTGGGCCTGCACCTTGCCCGATGCCTGCGCCACCTGGCCGGCGATCCGGTTCACGCCATGCAGCACCTTGGCGGTTTCCTCGGTCAGGGCGTTGATCGAGTCGCCCACGGTGCCCATCACGTCCTGCGTCACGGGCGCGCGCACCGTGAGGTCGCGCTGCGAGAGCTGGTTCACCGACTGCAGAATGGCGATCACCGAGTTGTTCAGCCGCGTGTTCTCGTCCTCGGCGGCGCGCTGCGCGGCGATCCGTTCGTCCAGCAGCCGGTCGAAGTTCTTGGCGAGCTGGCCCAGCTCGTCGTCGGTCGCCAGGGCGGCGCGCGCCTCGTAGTCGCCGGCCGAGACCTTGTCGATGGCCTGCTGGAGTTTCCCGAGCGGGCGGTTCACGTCGCGATACAGGAAGTACGCGGCCGTGCCGGTCACGAGCACCATGATGGTCGCCGCGATCGCGAGGAGGATATCGCCTGTCTTCTGCTGCGCTTCGCGGCGCGCGACGTCCGCGCGGGTGGCGGTGTCCAGCAGCTCGTTGAGCGCCTTCACGGTGGCCGCCGCCGCCGGGTTGGTCTGGGCGGCCCGATAGGTCGAGGCTTCCTCCAGCCTGCCCTTGTCGATCAGGTCGAACCAGCCGGGGCGCAGCTCCTTGTACTTCGTGTACGCCTCCACCATGCGCTTGTGCACCTGCACCTCCTCGGGCGTCAGGCCTTCCATCGCGGCGAAGGACCTGAAGTTCTCCTCCACGATCGCGAGCTGCTTGGGGCCGGCCTGGTTGATCGACTGGCGGTTGGCCGCGTCGGGATACAGCACGTACTGCGCCAGGTGGAAGCGCAGCTCCCACATCGCGTTGTCCGCGCGCGCCAGCATCGCCGTCTTGCCCTGCGTCTGTTTCTGCAGGGCGTTGAGTTCGCCCATCTCCCAGGCCGCCACGCCGGCGAACAGGCCGGTCAGGGCCAGCACCACACCGAAGGCCATCATCAGCTTCGTGCGGATCGTCAGGTTCAGTTTCATCGCCCCACTCCAGTCGTGTTCCAATCCTCGGGGCGCCAGGTGCGCCCGCGCGCGGCGCGCTATGGCGCGGCGCCTTCCAATGCTTCTGACAGGCCCCGCAGCAGCAGCCCCACCTGCAGGTCCATCCAGTCCAGGCCTTCGCTCCAGTACGTGTGGTTCACGCAGGCCGCCAGTGACGGCGGCACGGCGGCATCCTCGATGCGGTCGTCCTGCGTCAGCCGCAGGCGCTGCGGCAGCCCGTCGATGATCACGCCGGCCTTCTCGTCCCCGTGGCCGAGCACCAGCAGCATCGCCTTGGCCTTTTCGTCCCGCGCGACGCCGAACCGCTCGGCCAGGTCGAACACCGGAACCAGGGTGCCGTGCAGGTTGGACATGCCCGGAAACCAGGCCGGCGCGCGCGGCAGCAGAAACACCTGCGGCAGCTCGGTCAGTTCGTTGCCGTCCGCGTAGGGAATCATCAGGCGCAGCTCGCCGATGCGAAAGCCCTCGCGCAGCAGCGGCGCGCCTGGCGCGGCATCCGCCGCGCGGGCCGCGGCGCGACCCGGCACGGCTGCGGGCGCGTCGAAGACGAAGCCGCGCAGCAGCGCCTGCGTGGGCGTGAGCAGGGGCGCCGGTTGCGCGGCGCGCTGCGGGACGGCCCCTGCCTGCATGTGCGCGGCGCTCAGGCGTTGAGCTCTGCGACGATCTGCTCGCGGCTGTAGGGCTTGGTCACATAGCCCCTGGCGCCCAGCATCTGGCCCCAGGCCATCTCGGCGCGCTGGTTCTTGCTCGTCACGAACACCACCGGGATGTGCCGGGTGGCCTCGTCGGCCTTGAGCTTGCGCGTCGCGGCGAAACCGTCCATCTCGGGCATGTTCACGTCCATGAGGATGAGGTCGGGCTTGTCGCGCTTGGCGCGCTCTATGCCCTGGACGCCGGAGTCGGCGAGCAGCGGCGTGTGGCCGGCCTCGGAGACGATCCGCTCCAGGTGGGTGCGGTCGGCCAGGGCGTCATCGATGATCAGGACTCGGCGCAGCATGGAACTCTCCTTCGGGTGACTGGGCGGACGATGTCGTGGCGCGTCCCTTGCGGCTTTCAGGCCGGGCGCGTCGCGGCGAAACGCGGCGTGGCGAGGGCCATGGCGGGCTCGGCGGCGCGCGGCCCACCGGCGGCTTCGCGTGGCCGCGGCATCGCGCGAAGCTGCTGGGCCAGCACTTCGGCCAGATGCGGGGCATCGACCGGCTTGGTCAGGTAGGCATCGCAGCCGGCCATCTTGCCGCGGATGCGGTCGAACGGCGATCCCTTGCTGGTGAGCATGACGACCGGAACGGCGTTCGCCCCCCGCAAGCGGGACTTGATCTGGCGGCAGCCTTCGTAACCATCCACTTCGGGCATCAGCACGTCCATCAGGACGCAGTCGAACGCGCGCTGCGCCACCGCCGCCAGCGCGGCTTCGACGCAGTCGGCGTCCGTGACGGTGAAGCCGCGCGGCTCGAGCAGCGAGCGCAGGTGCGCCCGCACGGCCAGGCTGTCGTCCACCACCAGGATCTGCGGCGCGCGCGCGCTGTGGCTCGCCGGCGAGCGCGCGGCCTCCGGCAGCGGCGGCGGCGCCGCCGCGAGCGTGCCCGGCCCCGATTCGAGGGCTCGCGCCAGCACCATCGGGAGAATCGGCCATTGCACCGGGCGGCGCAGCAGCGTGTGGCCGGCGCGGGCCTCGCTGCCGTCGATCCAGATCACCGCCCGGTTTTCGATCCAGGCATGGCGCCGGGCCCACGCCATGGCGTCGGCATCGCGCGTGTCCACGACGATCACGTCGGCATCGGTGGCCAGGTTGCCGGGGAGGATTTCCAGCCGCGGCGTGCGCCGTTGCGAGACTCTGACCAGTCCCTCGAGCAGCTGGCGCTCGATCGGCTTGAGCCCTTTGACCACCAGCTTCAGCGAGGGTCCCGGCTTGGCGGCCGCACGTGGGGCGAACACCGCCGGCGGAGGTTGGGATGGCCCGAAAATCGACGATCCCAGCAATGCGTCATCGCTGGTGTCGGTCATCGGGCGCCGCAGCCTGGCCAGCCCCTCTTGGGGTTGCGCGGCCTTTGGCGGAATGTTGTCCATGGTTGCTGGTGTCCACTGCACCCGACGGCCCGCGCGGGCGACCTCTTGAGTCGCCTGCTCCTGCCCGGCCGGCTTGCGGCTGGTCGGTGAATCACTCAACCAGCAATATCAGGGTAACACTCTATTGCGATTGAAACATTGCGCTGCATCAACTCATCCATAGCGATCTGGTTTCGCTACGGATGACACCCGTCAAGACCGCCGCAACAGCGCGGCCGCGCGGCCCCTGAAAGGTCGACCCCAGCTCAGGCCTTGTCGACCCCAGCTCAGGCCTTGAACGGCACCACCAGCTGCCGCTGCTCGCCCAGGCCCTCGATGCCCAGCGTGACGACGTCGCCCTTGCGCAGGTAGGTGGGCGGCTTCATGCCCAGGCCGACACCCGGTGGCGTGCCGGTCGTGATGACGTCGCCGGGCAGCAGTGTCATGAACTGGCTCACGTAGCTCACCAGCCTGGCCACGCTGAAGATCATGGTGCGGGTGTTGCCGGTCTGCATGCGCTTGCCGTTCACGTCCAGCCACATGCCCAGGCGCTGCACGTTCGCGATCTCGTCGGCGGTGACCAGCCAGGGCCCGATCGGGCCGAAGGTGTCGCAGCCCTTGCCCTTGTCCCATTGCGGACCGCGCTCGAGCTGGAATTCGCGCTCGCTCACGTCGTTGATCACGCAGTAACCCGCCACATGGGCCAGCGCGTCCTTGTTGGACACATAGCGGGCGCGCGTGCCGATCACCACGCCCAGCTCCACCTCCCAGTCCGTCTTCACCGATCCGCGCGGCAGCATGATGGGATCGTTCGGCCCCTGGATGCAGTGGGTGGCCTTCATGAACACGACCGGCTCCTTCGGGATCGGCACGCCCGATTCGGCGGCGTGATCGGCGTAGTTCAGGCCGATGGCGATGA
>JAMPXR010000333.1 GCA_023701085.1 Ramlibacter sp.
CGATGTGATCCTCGGTCTCGCTCACCGACGCCTGGGGCTGCAGCCCCAGCGCGGCCAGGTCGGTGCGCAGCCGCGCCACCGGCCGGTCGTTCAGGAAGCCGCTCAGGTAGTGCGAACCGAAGAGATAGATCTCGGGCTTGCCGACCCCGCCGAACAGGGCGTCGTATTCCGCGGCCACGGTTGCGTCGTCCATGGCCCGCGCCAGCGTCACCACTTCGCGCCAGGGTTCCTCGAGATAGGCGCCCGCGGCGGGGGCTTCGGTCACCGCCACCCGCAAGGCGCCCATCAGTTGCGGCGATGGGGGCGCGTAATACAGCTGTGACAGCAGGCCATAGACCTCGGCGCGCGCGATCTCCTCGTCCAGCGCGGAGGAATGTCCCGGCGTATCCGCCCTGTCGGCGTCAGGACCTGGGTTCATGGCCATGACGGCCTTTCCTGCCGCACCGATCCGCGGACCATGGTCAAAGCTCCGTGATCTTCACTTCGCTGCTCGACGAGTACATGTCGATCACGCGGCAGTCGCTGCACATCTTGAGGCGCTCGAACGCCTCGCCCTGGAACATCGAATGGCCGGCCAGCCGTCCCAGCATGGCCTCGACCGCCTTGAGCGTGCCGAACGGCTTGCCGCAGCGCACGCAGCCATAAGGCTGGGTTTCGGCCAGCACGCGCGCCTGGTTGCGCTCGGGCCCCAGCAGCAGCCGGGGCTTGAGCACGATCGCGTGCTCCGGGCAGGTGGCGGCGCACAGCCCGCACTGGACGCAGTTCCTTTCGATGAAGCGAAGCTGGGGCAGCTCGGGGTTGTCCTGCAAGGCGCCGGCCGGACAGGCGCTCACGCAGCTCAGGCAGACCGTGCATTTGTCCTGCGCGACCTCGAGCGTGCCGAACGCGGCGCCGGCGGCGGGCAAGGCGATGGACTCGGGCCGCGCCGGCGCGTGCTCCACCAGGTGGTCCAGCGCCAGCTCCAGCGTGGCGCGCTTTTCCCGGGCCACCGCGAAGCGCGCGCACGCGCCCGGCACCGCCGGTGGTTGCGCGGTCAACAATTGCAGCTCCTGGTCGAGGTCGGCCAGCGCATCCGCGCGGATCAGCCTGAAGTGGCTGCCCGCGTAACCCAGGCCGTTGAGGATGGCTTGCGCGACTTCCATCTGCTCGGCCAATGCGCCGCGGTACTGGAGCGCCTCTTCGTCCGTCAGCAGCACCGCGATGCGCGAGGCGCCGAACGCGATCGCGCTGAGCCATGCGTCAAGGCCCAGGCTGGCCGTGTGCCACAGCGCCACCGGAATCACGTTGGCCGGCACGCCCGCAGCCACACCCAGCCGGGCCGCCCGGCCCACTTCTTCCAGCAGCGCCTGTCCGCGCTCCTGGCTGTGCAGCAGCAGCATCGCCGCGCTGCCGCCGGCCTGCCGGTAGGTGGACAGCAGCGTCCTGAACTTCAGTCCCTGCTCGCTCGAGCGCGGATATTCATAGGCCAGCGCGCCGGTGGGGCAGACCGTGGCGCAGGCGCCGCAGCCCACGCAGAGATTGGGATTGACCTTGACCTGCTGGCGGGCCTTGTCGCTCGCGATGGCCTCCGCCGAGCAGATGTCGACGCAGGCATGGCATCCGACAGTCTCGTTGCGCGCGTGGGCGCAAATCTTCTGCTTGTAGGCGACGAATCGGGGCTTCTCGAAATCGCCCACCATCTCGCGCAGCTTGAGCACCGTGGGCAGCGCGTCGCCCGTCAATCCGGGCAGGTGGAAGTAGCCCTGCGGCGGCGCGTGCTGCAGGAATGCGGGCGCCGCCCGCAGGTCGAGCACCAGGTCGAATTGCTCGCGGCCGGTTTCGCTCTCGCGCCCGAAGTCGATGGCGCCGGCCGCCTCGCAGACCTTCACGCATTCGCGATGCGCGGCGCAGCGGGCCAGGTCGATCTGGTAGTCCAGGCCGATCGCGCCTTCGGGACACACGGCCACGCAGGCATTGCAGCGGGTGCACAGGTCGAGGTCGATCGGGTTGTCGCGGCGCCAGCGCAGCTCGAACGCGCCCAGCCAGCCCGTCAGGCTTTCGATGCGGCCGCCCAGCACCGGAAAGCGCCGCTCCTGCGAACCCGCGCCGCCCTGCGTGAACAAGGTGACGTCGAGCGTGTCGGCCACCCAGGCCGCCGCCCGCTCGGCCTGCTCCAGCGGCCCGATGAGCAGCAGCCGGCCCGCGCTCCTGTAATTGGCGACCGGCACCGGCTCCGGCTCGGGCAGGTGCGCCGCCGCCAGCAGCGCGGCGATCTTGGGCATCGCGCGCGCGGCGTCGCGGCCCCAGCCGCCGGTTTCGCGGATGTTCACGAACTTCAGCGGCGACACGGCCCCTGCGGTGGCCTCCCCGACCTCGGCGAACAGCCGCTGCTCCTGGGTACAGGCGACCACCACCTCCGCGCCGCTCCTGACGGCCTGCTGGAACGCGCCGACCTCCCGCCTGCACAGCGTCGAGTGGAGGGTCAGCTCCTCACCCAATGCCGCGCCCAGGGTCTTTTCCTGGAGCGGCATGGTCTTGTTGCAGTTGCAGATCAGCGTCGGCATCTCGTGGGGACTGCGGCACGGCCCGTGCCAAGGACTCGGACTGTGCCACCTTTTGGGCGTTGGGGTTATCCGCATCATCCCTTGCACCGGCCGCGCCCTCCTGCTGCCCGTCCGTTTCGCGAAACAGGCCCAGGAATCGGGCGCTCGCCAGCTGGCGCAACATGGCCGCGGGGATCGGGTCGGGCGTGGCGTAGTCGCCCGTGTACACATCCAGGCCGTCCATCACGTTGTAACGCGGGTCCGCGAAGAGTTTTTTCAAAGCCGCGTTCTTCACCTCGGGCGCCACATCGGCGGCGGTGAACCGCGTGAAGTCCGACTCGGCGTTGAGGTTTTCGACATCCTGCAGCGTGGGGGGCGGCGCGCGGACCGGCGCCTCGGACGCACAGGTCGGCAGCGCTGCGTTCGCTTCGGGCGACGGCGGATCCGCAGCATCCGGCACCTGCGCCGCCGTCGCGGCCGCCGGCCCGGTCGGCAGCTCGGGCGGCCGCTCCTGCTGCGGGCCGCCGTGCTTCGCGTCGAGCTTGCGCCTGGACCAGCGGCCGAGGAAGCCCTCGTCACTCATGGCCGCCTCCTGGAAACTTCTTGACCGTCGTCACCGAGGCCGGGTTGCCGAAGCGGTCCTGCAAGGGCCTGAAGCTTTCCGGCCGCCTGCGCTTCCTGGGTTCGAGCACGTAGTGCTCCTGGGCGAAGGCACGCATCCACTCGACCACTTGGGGGGGTGCAGGCACCTGTTCGACGGTCTCCTGCGCGTCCAGCCACCGGCCGGCGTCGTGGTAACTGAGCGAAACCACGATCGGACGCGGCATCGGCTCGTCGCTGCATGCGGCGTCCTCTTCCATGCGCCACAGCACGAACCAGCAGGGGGCCGGCGTGGAGGCATTCAGGTAATAGCCCTCGGCATCGTCGCGGAACAGCTCGACGGTGTAGCCCGGATGCAGCCAGCGCTCCTCGTCGTCGGTCTTGAGCAGCCGGCGCGGCTGGCCGCCGAAGGCGCTTTGCTGCGGCACCACGTCTTCCAGCACCCAGCGCCACGGCTGCCAGGGGCTGGCGATGCGCTCGCGGCGCATGATCACGGCGACCTCCATGCGGGGACGATCGGTCATCCAGCAACTGTAGTGGATGTCCGGCGGCGGTGCAGCCCGCCGTCCAATGCCACGGCGACGCGATGGTGACAGCCTCGCGGCCGCGCGGTCAGGTGTTCTTCGAGATCGTGATCGACGGGAACTTGGATGAGAAGTCCTTGGCCTTGGCGGCGATCTTGATGGCGACCTGGCGCGCCACGGCCTTGTACACGCCGGCCAGTTCGCCATCCGGGTCGGCCACCACGGTGGGCTTGCCGCCGTCGGCCTGTTCGCGGATCCGGATGTCCAGCGGCAGCCCGCCCAGGTAGTCGATGCCGTACTCGGCCGCCATGCGCTTGCCGCC
>JAMPXR010000334.1 GCA_023701085.1 Ramlibacter sp.
CGCGACCGTCACGGTGACGGTGCTGGCGCACGGCAAGCACGACAAGGTCCGGATCTTCAAGATGCGCCGGCGCAAGCACTATCAGAAGCGCCAGGGGCATCGCCAGCAGTTCACCGAACTGCAGGTCGGCGCGATCGCGGCCTGACAGCCGCGGCAGAACATCAGGAAACCGAAATGGCACAGAAAAAAGGCGGCGGCTCTACGCGAAACGGGCGGGACTCCCAGCCCAAGATGCTCGGCGTGAAGGCCTACGGCGGTGAGTTGATCAGCGCCGGTTCCATCATCGTGCGCCAGCGCGGCACCCGGTTCCACCCGGGCACCAACGTCGGCTTGGGCAAGGACCACACGCTGTTCGCGCTGGTCGATGGCCACGTGAAGTTCGCCACCCGGGGGGCGCTCAACAAGCAGACCGTGAGCGTCGTGCCCGAGTGAGGTAATCTCCAAACCGCAAGTTCGAAGCCCCGCTTGCGGGGCTTCGTTTTGTCCGTCATGAAATTCGTCGACGAAGCCTTCATCGACGTCGCGGCCGGCGACGGGGGGAACGGCTGCGTCTCGTTCCGACACGAAAAGTACAAGGAATTCGGCGGTCCCAACGGCGGCGACGGCGGCCGCGGCGGCCATGTCTTCGCCGTCGCCGACCCGAATCTCAACACCCTGGTGGACTATCGCTTTTCGCGCAGGCACGAGGCCAGGCGCGGCGAGCACGGCATGGGCTCTGACATGTTCGGGGCGGCCGGTGACGACATCGTGCTGAAGATGCCGGTGGGCACGATCATCAGCGATGCCGACACGGCAGAGGTGCTGTACGAACTGCTCGAGCCCGGCGAGAGGGTCACCATCGCCAAGGGCGGCGACGGCGGCTTCGGCAACATGCGCTTCAAGAGCGCGATCAACCGCGCGCCGCGCCAGAAGACTCCCGGCTGGCCGGGCGAGAAGAAGCGCCTCAAGCTCGAACTCAAGGTGCTGGCCGACGTGGGCCTGCTGGGGCTTCCGAACGCGGGCAAGTCCACGCTGATCTCCGCGATTTCCAACGCGCGGCCCCGCATCGCGGACTATCCCTTCACCACGCTGCATCCCAACCTCGGCGTCGTGCGGGTGGGGCCGGAGCAGAGCTTCGTGGTCGCGGACCTGCCCGGATTGATCGCGGGCGCTTCCGAGGGCGCCGGGCTGGGCCACCAGTTCCTGCGCCACCTGCAGCGCACGGGCTTGCTGCTTCACGTGGTCGATCTGGCGCCGTTCGACGGGTCCGACCCGGTGGCGCAGGCCAAGGCCATCGTGGACGAACTGCGCAAATACGACAGGGCGCTTTATGAGAAACCGCGCTGGCTGGTGCTCAACAAGCTGGACATGGTTCCCGCGGACGAACGGCAGGCGCGGGTGAAGGATTTCGTCAAGCGCTTCCGCTACAAGGGTCCGGTGTTCGAAATCTCGGGGCTGACGCACGAGGGCTGCGACGCCCTGGTCCAGGCGGCCTACCAGCACATCAAGGCGCAGCGGGCGGCCGACCAGCCGGCCGGGGACCAGGATCCGCGCTTCGCGCCCGACGCCGCCGGATGAGTCCCTGCCAAAATATCGGTCCCCGCGCAGCGTGATTGCGCGCCCCGTCCAGGCCGTCCGACATGTTTCCCAGAAAAGGTTCCAGCTTGCTGCATGATGCCCGCCGTGTCGTGGTCAAGGTGGGCTCCAGCCTCGTCACCAACGAGGGCCGGGGCCTGGACGAGGCCGCCATCGGCGAATGGTGCCGGCAGCTCGCGGCACTGGCGCGCGACGGCCGGGAAGTCATCATGGTGTCCAGCGGCGCGATCGCGGAGGGCATGAAGCGCCTGGGCTGGACGGCGCGGCCGCACCAGATCCACGAACTGCAGGCCGCCGCCGCCGTCGGCCAGATGGGACTGGCGCAGATGTACGAATCCAAGCTGCGCGAGCACGGCATGGGCTCGGCCCAGGTGCTGCTCACCCACGCCGACCTGGCGGACCGCGAACGGTATCTCAACGCGCGATCCACCTTGCTGGCGCTGCTGCAGTTGCGGGTGGTGCCCGTCATCAACGAGAACGACACGGTCGTCAACGACGAGATCAAGTTCGGCGACAACGACACCTTGGGCGCGCTGGTCGCCAACCTCGTCGAGGCCGACGCGCTGGTGATCCTGACGGACCAGAAGGGGCTGTACAGCGCCGACCCGCGCAAGGATGCGTCCGCCACGCTGGTCCAGGAGGCACGGGCGGGCGACCCCGCGCTGGAAGCGATGGCCGGCGGCGCCGGCTCCAGCCTGGGCAAGGGCGGGATGATCACCAAGATCCTGGCGGCCAAGCGGGCCGCGGGCTCGGGTGCGTCCACGGTGATCGCCTGGGGCCGCGAACCCGATTGCCTGCTGCGGCTGGCGCGGGGCGAGTCGATCGGCACCTTGCTGGAGGCGCCCACCCAGAAGAGCCAGGCGCGCAAGCGCTGGATCGCCGACCACCTGCAGTTGCGCGGCGCCGTGACGGTCGACGCCGGGGCGGCCGCCAAGGTGCGCGGCGAAGGCAAGAGCCTGCTGCCGATCGGCATGACGTCGGTCGAGGGCGATTTTTCCCGCGGCGACGTGATCGCGGTGCGCGACCAGGCCGGCGCGGAGATCGCGCGGGGGCTGGCGAACTACGCCAGCGCCGAGGCGCGCCTGCTGTGCCGCAAGCCTTCGAGCGCGATCGAGGGCCTGCTGGGCTATGTGGCCGAGCCCGAGATGATCCACCGCACCAACCTGATCGTGACGCGCTAGCTGTTTTGGGCAGCCCCGGCGGGCGGCCGCGTCGGCGCCGTCACTGCGGCTGGTCGAACCGCCGGTTGACCGGCGCGCGCAGGTCACGCACGATCTGCTCGGGCGAGCGGTTCGGCCCCCGACCGATGCATGCGCCCTGCCGTGCGATCACCAAGCGGTGGCTCGCGGTCTTGCCGTCGTGCAGCGGCAGCCACAGCGACTGCGTGGCGGCCGTCCAGCCGCTGCCCGGCGTGTGGCGCGCATACACCCTGAATTCACCCGTGTCGCAGCGCAGTCCTTCGTACAGGGCGTTGACCGCGCCGGTGCTGCTGCTCGCGACCACCACGTAGCGGACGATGCCGTCGCTGCCGATGGACACCGACGCGGGGTCCAGGCCGAAACGCATCGCGGAGCGCGGCACTTCCAGCGGGACCAGGCCTTCCAGCTTCAGGGCGGGCGGCGGCGGTGCCGCGGCCTCGCGCCAGTCGGGGTCCACCGGCGCGAGCTGCGCGTACGCGGCGCAGGCGCTCATGGCCGCCAGCAGGGCGAGGCGGCTAAGACGCATGCTTGTTCGCCTGCGGCGCGGTCGGCACGCCGGCCTGCGGATCGGGCTCGAAGGTGGCGCCCGGGGGCAACTCCATGGCCGGGCGCGGGGCCCTTTCCGCGGTACCCTCGCCGCCTTCGAAGTCGCGCGAGCGCATGCCGCTGCGCAGGTAGCGGTTGCGGTGGTCGTGCCGCGGCAGGAAGCGCGCCAGCTCGGTCAGCGCCATTTCGTACACGCCGCGCTTGAACTCGACCACCACGTCCAGCGGCACCCAGTATTCGTTCCAGCGCCAGGCGTCGAACTCCGGATGGGTGGTGGCGCGCAGGTTCAGGTTCCAGTCCTGGCCCATGAGCTGCAGCAGGTACCAGATCTGCTTCTGCCCCTTGTAGTGACCGCGCGCGTCGCGGCGGATGTACCGGTCGGGCACCTCGTAGCGCAACCAGTCGCGGGTGCGGGCAATGATGCGCACATGCTCGGGCATCAGCCCGACTTCCTCGTGCAGTTCCCGGAACATCGCCTGTTCGGGCGTTTCACCGCGGTCGATGCCGCCTTGCGGGAACTGCCAGCTGTGGGTGCGTATGCGCTTGCCCCAGAACACCTGGTTTTTCTGGTTGAGCAGGATGATGCCGACGTTCGGCCGAAAGCCGTCCCGGTCAAGCATAATCAAACCCCAATTCTTAAACTGA
>JAMPXR010000335.1 GCA_023701085.1 Ramlibacter sp.
AAGCCTCAGGCTGAAAGGAGAGCTGGAAATATGAACGAGCAACTGCGGACCCTCGATTACGGCTACGCCGTCCCCGCGGAGCAGCGCAACAAGGTCCTGCGAAATACCTATTGGCTGCTGGCGCTGAGCCTGCTGCCCACCGTCCTCGGCGCGTGGCTGGGCGTGGCCACCGGGATCACCCGCGGCCTTTCCGGCGGTATCGGCCTGATGGTGTTCCTCGGCGGCGCCTTCGCGTTCATGTTCGCCATCGAGAAGACCAAGAACTCGGCCGCCGGCGTGCCGGTGCTGCTGGCGTTCACGTTCTTCATGGGCTTGATGCTGTCGCGGCTCATCGCGGTGGTCCTGGGCTTCAAGAACGGCCCCAGCCTGATCATGACCGCCTTCGGCGGAACGGCAGGCGTGTTCTTCGTCATGGCCAGCCTGTCCAGCGTGATCAAGCGCGACCTGACCGGCATGGGCAAGTTCCTGTTCGTGGGCGCGATCGCGATCATGGTGGGCGCCATCATCAACGTGTTCGTCGGCTCCACCGTGGGCATGCTGGTGATCAGCGTCATGGCGATCGGTGTGTTCAGCGCCTTCATGCTGTACGACCTCAAGCGGATCGTCGATGGCGGTGAGACCAACTACATCAGCGCGACGCTGGCCCTCTACCTGGACATCTTCAACGTGTTCCAGAGCCTGCTGGCCCTGCTCGGAATCACCTCCGGCGACGAGTAAGCGGCACGCCCTGCGCGGCGGCAAGAACGGGGCCTTCAGGCCCCGTTTCCGTTTGCGGCCTCGAAGACCGCCAGCGATTCCACGTGCGCCGTGTGCGGAAACATGTTCACCACGCCCGCGGCCGCGCAGCGGTAGCCCGCCTGGTGCACCAGCAGCCCCGCATCGCGCGCGAGCGTGGCCGGGTTGCAGCTCACATAGACGATGCGCCGGGGAGGCGTCCACCCGCCGCGCAGCTCGGGGTGCTGATGCAGATCGGCCAGCGCCTTCGCGAGCGCGAACGCGCCTTCGCGCGGCGGATCGATCAGCCATCGCTGCGCGCTTCCATGGCCCACCAGTTCCTCCGCCGTGATCTCGAACAGGTTGCGCGCGGCAAACTCCGTTGCCGCCAGCGGCCTGGCCCGCTCCGCCCTCCTGTTGCGCTCGTAGTTTTCGCGCGAGCGGGCCACCAGCGTTTCGCTGCCTTCGACGCCCAGGACCTCGCGTGCCCGCGTCGCGATGGGCAGGGTGAAATTGCCCAGGCCGCAGAACCAGTCGATCACCCGGTGGTGCGCTTGGACCTCGAGCAAACGCAACGCGCCGGAAACCAGCACCCGATTGATGTGCGGATTGACCTGGGTGAAGTCGGTCGGCCTGAAAGGCATGGTGATGCCGAATTCGGCCAGCGAATAGCTCAGCTCGGGCCCGCCTTCGTCCAGCAGCCGGACCGTGTCGGGTCCGGCCGGCTGCAGCCACCATTGCACGCCCGGGTGGTCCGCCGCGAAGGCGCGCAGCTTCGCCAGGTCACCCTGGCTGAGCGGCTGCAGATGGCGCAGCACCAGTGCCGTCACCTGGTCGCCGCACGCCAGCTCGATTTGCGGGCAGCTTTCGATCGCCTCCATCGTCCCGATCAGCGCGCGCAGCGGCATCAGCAATTCGCTGACGTGCGGCGGCACCACGTGGCATTCGCGGATCTCGGCGACGAAGCGGCTCTTGCGCTCGTGAAAGCCGACCAGGACCGACCCCTTCTTGCGCACGTGCCGCACCGAAAAGCGCGCCCGCCAGCGGTAACCCCAGGTCGGGCCTTCGATCGGGCGCAGCACCATGGCGGCCTTCACCTTCGCGAGGTGCCACAGGTTGTCTTCCAGCACGCGCTGCTTGATGGCGACCTGCGCGCCCACGTGCAGGTGCTGCATCTTGCAGCCGCCGCAAGCGCCCTCGTGCAAGCCGAAATGCGGGCAGCGCGGCCGCACCCGCTGGGGCGATTCGCGATGGATTTCGGTGAGGGTGGCCTGCTCCCAGTTGTTCTTCCTGCGGTTCACCTTGGCCGAAACCCGCTCGAACGGCAGCGCGCCCTCGATGAACACCACCTTGCCGTCGGGCCGGCGCGCCACGCCTTGGGCCTCGATGTCGAGCGAATCCACCTCGAGCCAACCGTCGGGCAACACCGCCTTGATCTCAACTTCTTCCGTCATGGCCCGATTGTCTCAGGCGCATACTGCACTCCGCTCGCAAGGGGAAAACACATGGAAATCCTCAGCATCGATGTCGACGACCTGGCCAACATGGCCGACCCGTTCGGGCGCGGCCTGGACCTGCTGGCGTTCAGGGGCCGGGGCTACGACGAGATGCTGCAGCCGGTCTGAGCGCTCAAGCCCAGGCCGCCAGGTATTCCTGCCAATGCGGCTCGCGCGGCGCGAGTTCGCCCAGCGTCGATTTGACCATCGCGATTTCCTGCTCGTATTCCGCCTCGGTCAAACCGCAACGCATCTTCTGGAACCGGCAGTACAGCAGGTAGGTGTTCATCACGTCGGTCTCGCAGTAACGGCGTATGTCCTCCAGCTTGCCCTGGCGAAACGCCGCGTACACCTGCGAGCCGTCCATGCCGAGCTTGCCGGGAAAGCCGCACAACTTGGCCATGGCGTCCAGCGGCGCGTTGTTCCTGGGCTGGTACATGGCCAGCAAGTCCATCAGGTCCAGGTGCCGCATGTGGTAGCGGCTGATGTAGTTGTTGTACTTGAACTCGCGCCTGTCGCCGCCGCCCTCTTCGCCCATGCACCAGTACCTGTCCGCCACGACGCCGTGGCGCAGGCCGCGGTAGTGCAGCACGGGCAGGTCGAAGCCGCCGCCGTTCCAGCTGACCAGTTGCGGGACGTGTTTCTCGATCGTGTTGAAGAAGTTCTGGATGACCCTGCCTTCGCTCGCGTTGTCGCGGTCGACGAACGAATGCACGCGCAGGCCTTCGGCGTTGCGGAACACGCAGCCGATCACCAGCACCCGCTGCAGGTGCAGCGGCATGAAATCGCCCTGGCCGTTGGCCTGGCGCTCCTGGCACCAGAGCGCGTAGATTTCCTCGTCGGACAGATCCGGCCCGTGGCCGCGCAAGGCCCGCAGGCCGGCGACGTCGGGGATCGATTCGATGTCGAAAACGAGCAGGGGCAGGCTCATGGCAGCCACTGTACCAGCCCCCCATCAGCCGACAGCGGTGTCGCTAGAACAGCGCTTCCTTGCTGATGCCGCTGCGCACCATGTGCCGCCTGAGCTTGAGCAGCGCCTCGTTCTGGATCTGGCGCACGCGCTCGCGGGTCAGCCCCAGCCGGTCGCTGAGCACCTCGAGTGTCTCCGGCTCCCGGTCGTGCAGCCCGAAGCGGCCCTCGAGCACTTCTTTTTCGCGCTGCGACAAAGCGTCGATCCAGTTGGACAGAAGCCGCTCGACCTCTCGATTCTGCGTGACGCCGGTGGGATCCACCGCCAGTTCGTCGGCCATGGAATCGCCCAGCGTGTGTTCGTCGTCGGACCGGTCCATCGCCGCGTCCAGCGATTTCGGCGCTTCGGCCATCGCGAGCAGCTCGGCCACCTCCTGCACGTCGCGTCCGAGCAGCGCGGCGACATCCTCCACCCGCACGCCTTCGCCCTCGAACCCGTTGCGGCCCGCCGCGAACGCCGGGTCGTTTTCCAGGGTGCGGCGCGCGCGCAGCACCTGCTGCAGCTCGCGCACCACGTGCACCGGCAGCCGGATCACCCGCCCCTGGTTCATGACGGCCCGCTCGACGGATTGACGAATCCACCAGGTCGCGTAGGTCGAAAAGCGAAAGCCCCGCTCCGGCTCGAACTTGTCGATGGCATGCATCAGGCCGAGATTGCCTTCCTCGATCAGGTCGGACAGCGGCACGCCGCGGCCCAGGTAGCCCTTGGCGATGCTCACGACCAGCCGCAGGTTGTGCTCGATCATGGACTGCCGCGCCGCGAAACTGCCGCCGCGCGCG
>JAMPXR010000336.1 GCA_023701085.1 Ramlibacter sp.
GAGCGCATGCTGGAGAAGTACCCCGAATGGCTGGGCCGCTTCACCCTGGTGCAGGTGGCGGCGCCTTCGCGCGAGGTGCTGGAGGAATATCACGCATTCCGCGACCGCATCACGCAGGTCACCCAGCGCATCAACGAGCGCTTCCGGCACCCCAGCGGCCCGGTGGTGCGGCTGCTGGCCACGCATCACGACCATGCCGCCGTGAACGAGCTCTATCGCGCCGCCGACGTCTGCTTGGTCACCAGCCTGCACGACGGCATGAACCTGGTGTGCAAGGAATTCGTCGCGGCGCGCGACGACGAACGCGGCGTGCTGATCCTGAGCCGCTTCGCCGGCGCCGCGCGCGAAATGCCCGAGGCGCTGATCGTCAATCCCTACCACGTGGAGGAAACCGCCGACGCACTGCACCGCGCGCTGACCATGCCGGAAGCCGAGCAGCGCGAACGCATGGCCAGCCTGCGCACCACCGTGCGGGAGTTCAACGTCTACCGCTGGGCCGGCCGGATGCTGTCGGATGCGGGGCGCTGGCGCTTAAGGGAGAGGATCGCGGAGCGCGTGCAGCGGCATCAGGTGGAGTGAGATGGAGCGGCCGTCCCGGTGACGCGTTGCCGAGCACCCTTCACTTCCAGCGCTGCGGCTCCACGTCCACATGGCCGCTGCCGTCGCTCATGATCAGGGCGCCTTCCTGGATGGTGGCTTGCAACTGCATGCTGCGTTGCGCCAGCGCCGCCAGCGACTGCGAGGCCGCGACCGGCACGCGAAAGACGCTGAGGTTGCCCAGCCGCGAGAGCCTGCTTTCGATGCCCCGCCACCATACTTCGGCCGCGGGACTGAAGCAGTAGACGCTGACCTGTCCGGCCTTCGCGCAGGCCTTGGCCAGCGGTTTTTCCTCAGGCTGGCCGACCTCGACCCACAACCGGGTCTGGCCCGTGAAGTCGCGCAGCCACACGTCCGGCTCGTCCGGATTGGACAGTCCCGCGCCGAACGCCAGGGTCCCATCTCCGCCGCAATCGGTTTGAAGACAATGGGCGTTAAGGGCCAGCGCGGCCAGCCGGATCATCATCCGCTCGTCCGTTTCACTCGGATGGCGTGCCAGCGTCAGCGTGTGATCCGCGTAATAGCCGTGGTCGATGTCGGCAATCGCGAGGTTCGCCCGGAAGATCGTCGATTTGAGAGCCAAGGGCAGGACCTGTCTGGGACCTAGGCCCGTTTCGCGAGCTCGGCGGCCTTGCCCACGTAAGTGGCCGGCGTCAGCGCGAGCAGCCGGTCCTTTTCCGCGGCCGGGATGTCGAGCGACCGGATCAGCGCATGCAAATCTTCCGCGCGCACCGCCTTGCCGCGTGTGGCCTCCTTGAGCTTCTCGTAGGCGCCCGGCACGCCGAAACGCCGCATGACGGTCTGTATCGCCTCGGCCAGCACCTCCCACGCCTGGTCCAGATCGGCCGCCAGCGCTTCCTCGTTGAGTTCGAGCTTGGCCAGGCCGATGCCCAGCGACTGGTAGGCCAGCGCCGTATAGCCCAGCGCCACGCCCATGTTGCGCAGCACGGTCGAATCGGTCAGGTCGCGCTGCCAGCGCGAGATCGGCAGTTTCTCGGACAAGTGGCGCAGCAGCGCGTTGGCCAGACCCAGGTTGCCTTCGGCGTTTTCGAAGTCGATCGGATTGACCTTGTGCGGCATGGTGGACGAGCCGATTTCGCCGTCGCGCAGGCGCTGCTTGAAGTAGCCCAGGCTGACGTAGCCCCAGACGTCGCGCGACCAATCGATCAGGATGGTGTTGGTGCGCGCCACCGCGTCGAACAGCTCCGCCATGTAATCGTGCGGCTCGATCTGGACGCTGTAGGGCTGGAAGCTCAGGCCCAGTCCCAGGGGTTCTGGCGTCTCCACCAGCTTGCGGCAGAACGCCTCCCAGTCGAAGTGCGGCCAGGCCGCCAGATGCGCGTTGTAATTGCCCACGGCGCCATTCATCTTGGCCATCAGCCTGACGCCGGAAATTCTCTCGCGCGCGGCGGCCAGGCGCACCACCACGTTGGCGATTTCCTTGCCCACCGTCGTGGGGCTGGCCGTCTGCCCGTGCGTGCGGCTGAGCATGGGCGCCTGCGCGTAGTCGTGCGCCATCTGCCGCAGCTTGGCGATCACCGCGT
This sequence comes from Ramlibacter sp., assembly GCA_023701085.1. GTDB lineage: Bacteria > Pseudomonadota > Gammaproteobacteria > Burkholderiales > Burkholderiaceae_C > Ramlibacter. Next base: position 2,142 of record JAMPXR010000336.1, read on the forward strand.
CCAGCGCCGGCAGCAGCACGAGGTCGCGCCCGCCCTTGAGTTGCAGCGCGTGGCTGGTGTTGTTGATGTCCTCGCTGGTGCAGGCGAAATGCACGAACTCGCTGGCGGCGCGCAGCTCCGGCCGCGCCTCGAATTTCGACTTGATCCAGTACTCGACCGCCTTCACGTCGTGATTGGTGGTCTTTTCGATCTCCTTGATGGCGTTCGCGTCCGCTTCCGAGAAATTCTTCACCAGGCCGAGCAGGTAGGTGCGCGCCCCGGGGCTGAGCGGCTTGAACTCCGCGAAGCCGGCGTCGCTCAGCGCGATGAACCAGCAGACCTCGACCTGCACGCGTTTGTGCATGTAGCCCTGCTCGCTCATCAGCGGGCGCAGCGGCGCGAGCCGGCCCGCATAGCGGCCGTCCAGCGGCGACAGGGCGGAAATCGTGGAAAGCGGCATGTCAGCGGCCTGGGCAAAGAGGTGAACTGCGAATTGTAGGCGCGCCCCTGTGCCGCGCACGGCGCCGTGCCTGTCGTGCGCCTGCCACAAAAGAGGGCGCCGCGCGCGCCAATGATTGCCATCGACCGGCCGGTCGTGGCGCGGCGCGAGGCGCGCCGCATGCCCCTGGCTAAAATGAACGCACCGCGATAACTCGAACATTGCAGAGAGATTCCATGAAATTGATCGGATCGACCTCCAGCCCTTACGTGCGCAAGGTGCGCATCGTCATGGCCGAAAAGAAGCTGGACTACGAGTTCGTGGTGGAGGACGTGTGGGCCGCCGACAGCACGATCAGCCAGTCGAACCCGCTGGGCAAAGTGCCCTGCCTGGTCATGGAAGGCGGCGAAGCCCTGTTCGATTCGCGCGTGATCGTGGAATACCTGGACACGCTGTCGCCCGTGGGCAAGCTGATTCCGGCCGTGGGCCGTGAGCGGGCGGAGGTCAAGACCTGGGAAGCGCTGGCCGATGGCGTGGTGGACGCGGCCATCCTGGCGCGGATGGAATCGCACTGGCCCGGCCGCGCCAAGGCGCAGCGCAGCCAGGCCTGGATCGACCGGCAGCTGTCCAAGGTGCACGCCAGCGTCAAGTCCATGAGCCAGGGGCTGGCCGACAAACCGTTTTGCGCGGGCATCTACCTCAGCCTGGCGGACATCGCCGTGGGCTGCGCGCTGGATTACCTCGACTTCCGCTTCCCCGACATCGACTGGCGCGGCAGCTACCCGAACCTCGCCAAGCTGCAAGACAAGCTGGCGCAGCGCCAGAGTTTCATCGACACCCGGCCCGCCTAGCGCCTGTTAACACTATTTTTGGCAGTGCGAACACGGACAGAGCCGCAGTGACTGCGGCAGCGACGCGGCAGCCTGCGGGGTGACCGCTTCAATACACCCGGCCTGGCCGGGTTTTTCTTTTCAGCCTCGCCGCCGGCGCAAGCCGCATGGCGCACACGGGCCGCCGGGGCGAATGAACAAAATGCCGCGAAGCGCCCCGGAACGAAGGAGGGAGGGAGGGAGGAGGAGAAGAGTCGCTCCAGGATTGCATCCGGGCTGACTGCTCCCGGAAGGCTTCGCGGCAATAACCGTATTCTTGACGAGCCCCGCTCGTTGACTAAATAGAGTGGGGGCGCGTCCGGCCGGTTCCAGGGCTCTTGCCTGCCGCGAGGTAAATGATTGTGAACCGGGGGTCCCCCGCCCATCAGGCGAACCCGTTCTTCGTTCTGATTACCTCAAGGCGAGCTGTTGCTCGATGGCCTTCACCAGCCCCGCGTCGTCGGGCCCCGTGATGCTGCTGTAGCTGGCGACCACCTTGCCGTCCCGGGCGACCAGGTACTTGTAGAA
>JAMPXR010000337.1 GCA_023701085.1 Ramlibacter sp.
ATTCTTCCGACGCAGGTTTCAGAGCAGACGGTCGGCTGGCCGGCTTCGATGCGCGGATAGCAGAAGATGCATTTCTCGGCCTTGCCGGATTGCCAGGTGTAGTAGATCTTCTTGTACGGGCAGCCCGAGACGCACATGCGCCAGCCGCGGCACTTGTCCTGGTCGATGAGGACGATGCCGTCTTCCTCACGCTTGTAGATCGAGCCGGAAGGGCAGGAGGCCACGCACGCGGGATTCAGGCAGTGCTCGCACAGGCGCGGCAGGTACATCATGAAGGTGTTCTCGAACTGGCCCACCATCTCCTTTTGCACCTTGTCGAAGTCCCCCAGGTTGGCGTCCTTGCCGCGCTTGGAGAACTCGCCGCCCAGGATCTCTTCCCAGTTCGGGCCCCATTCGATCTTTTCCATGCGCTGGCCCGTGATCAGGCTGCGTGGCCGTGCCGTGGGCGCGGCCTTCATCTCGGGAGCGGAGTGCAGGTGGTCGTAGTCGAACGTGAACGGTTCGTAGTAGTCGTCGATCTGCGGCAGGTTCGGGTTCGAGAAGATGCGCATGAGCAGCTGCCACTTGCCGCCCTGGCGCGGCTCGATCGAGCCGTCGGGCTTGCGCACCCAGCCGCCGTTCCATTTGCCCTGGTTCTCCCACTCCTTCGGGTAGCCGATGCCGGGCTTGGTCTCGACGTTGTTGAACCAGGCGTATTCCATGCCGGGGCGGCTGGTCCAGACGTTCTTGCAGGTGACCGAGCAGGTGTGGCAGCCGATGCACTTGTCCAGGTTCAGGACCATGCCGATTTGCGCGCGGACTTTCATGCTTGTGCTCCCATGGCGTTGGCGGCAACCTCGTCGTCGAGCCAGTCGACCTTGTTCATCTTGCGCACCACGACGAACTCGTCGCGGTTGGTGCCTATGGTTCCGTAGTAGTTGAAGCCGTAGCTGAACTGGGCGTAGCCGCCGATCATGTGGGTGGGCTTGAGCACGATCCGTGTCACCGAGTTGTGGATGCCGCCACGCTGCCCGGTGATCTCCGAGCCCGGGGTGTTGATGATCTTTTCCTGGGCGTGGTACATCAGCACCATGCCGGGGTTGACGCGCTGGCTGACCACCGCGCGGGCCGCGATGGCGCCGTTCAGGTTGAACAGCTCGACCCAGTCGTTGTCCACGATGCCGGCCTTCTTCGCGTCCTCCTCGGACAGCCAGATGACAGGGCCGCCGCGGTTGAGCGTCAGCATGATAAGGTTGTCGCTGTAGGTGGAGTGGATACCCCACTTCTGGTGCGGCGTGATGAAGTTCAGCTGGATCTCGGGGTTGCCGTTGGACTTGATACCCGCGATGGCCGCCGTGGTCTTGAGGTCCACCGGCGGGCGGTAGGTGGTGAACTGCTCGCCGAACGCGGCCATCCACGGGTGGTCCAGGAAGAACTGCTGGCGGCCCGTGAGGGTGCGCCAGGGGATCAGCTCGTGCACGTTGGTGTAGCCGGCGTTGTAGGAGACCTTCTCGCTTTCCAGGCCGCTCCAGGTCGGCGAGGAAATGATCTTGCGCGGCTGCGCCTGCACGTCGCGGAAGCGGATCTTTTCGTCCTCGCGGTGCAGCGCCAGATGCGCGTGCTCGCGGCCGGTCGCCTTGGACAGCGCTTCCCAGGCCTTCACGGCGACGTGGCCGTTGGTTTCCGGCGCCAGCTGCAGGATCACCTCGCAGGCGTCGATGTCGGTGTCGATGGCGGGCATGCCTTGCGTCGCGCCGGGCTCCTGCACCAGACCGTTCAATTGGCCGAGCTGCTCGACCTCGGTCTGTGTGTTCCAGGCGATGCCCTTGCCGCCGTTGCCGGCCTTGTTCATCAGGGGGCCCAGGGCGGTGAAGCGCTTGTACACGTTCGGGTAGTCGCGCTCGACCACGGCGATCTGCGGCGCGGTCTTGCCGGGAATCAGCTCGCATTCGCCGCGTTTCCAGTCCGCGACGCCCAGCGGCTGGGCCAGTTCGGCCGGCGTGTCATGCATCAGCGGCGTGAGCACGAGTTCTTTTTCCACCCCCAGCTGGCCAGGGGCGAGCTCGCTGAACTTCTTCGCGAAGCCCTTGTAGATCTCCCAGTCGCTCTTGCTTTGCCAGGCCGGGTCCACCGCCGTGGACAGCGGGTGGATGAAGGGGTGCATGTCGCTGGTGTTGAGGTCGTTCTTCTCGTACCAGGTCGCGGTGGGCAGCACGATGTCCGAATACAGCGCGGTGGTGCTCATGCGGAAGTCCAGCGTCACCACCAGATCCAGTTTGCCTTCGGGCGCCTGGTCGTGCCAGACGACTTCCTGCGGCTTGGCCTCGTCAGCGCCCAGGTCCTTGCCCTGCACGCCGTGGCTGGTGCCCAGCAGGTGCTTGAGGAAGTACTCGTGGCCCTTGCCCGAGGAGCCCAGGATGTTGGAGCGCCACACGAACAGGTTGCGCGGCCAGTTGGCCGGGTGGTCCGGGTCCTCGCAGCTCATGCGCAGGGTCCCGTCCTTGAGCGCCTTGACCGCGTAGTCCTTGCCGTCCATGCCGGCCGCCTGCGCGTCGCGCACCACCTGCAGCGGGTTGGTCTGCAACTGCGGCGCGGAGGGCAGCCAGCCCATGCGCTCGGCGCGCACGTTGTAGTCGATCATGCTGCCGGCGAAGGCCTTCTTGTCCGCCAGCGGCGACAGCACTTCTTCGACACCCAGCTTCTCGTAGCGCCACTGGTCGGTGTGGGCGTACCAGAAGCTGGTGGAATTCATCTGGCGGGGCGGGCGGATCCAGTCCAGCGCGAAGGCCAGGGCGGTCCAGCCGGTCTGCGGGCGCAGCTTCTCCTGGCCCACGTAGTGCGCCCAGCCGCCGCCGCTTTGGCCGATGCAGCCGCACAGCATCAGCATGTTGATGACGCCGCGGTAGTTCATGTCGCTGTGGTACCAGTGGTTCATCGCCGCGCCGATGATGACCATGGACTTGCCATGCGTCTTGTCGGCGTTGTCGGCGAACTGGCGCGCCACCGTGATGATCTGCTCGCGCGGCACGCCGGTGATCTGCTCCTGCCAAGCCGGGGTGTAGGGCGTGTCGTCGTCGAAATTCTTCGCGGCCAGTTCGCCGGCCAGGCCGCGCGCCACGCCGTAGTTGGCGGCCTGCAGGTCGAACACGGTGGCCACCAGCGCCTGGCGTTCCTCGCCGGCCTTGCCCAGCGAGATCGTGCGCACGGGCACGGTGCGCACCAGGACGTCCCCGCCCTGCGCGTTGTGCGAGAAGTGGGGCGTCTGGATGCCGCCGAAATAGGGGAAGCCGACCTTGGCTGATTCAGCGCTGGGCGCCTGGCCTTCCAGCACGGAGAGCTGCAGCTTGACCTGCTGGCCGTGGCGCGCTTCCGCGTCTTCCAGGTTCCACTGTCCGGCGTCGGGGCGCCCGTCGGGGCCCCAGCGGAAGCCGACGGCGCCCTTGGGCAGCACGACCTTGCCGCTCTCGTCGAATGCCACGGTCTTCCACTCGGGGTTGTTCGACTGGCCGAGTTTGCCGTTGAAGTCGGAGGCGCGCAGGTAGCGGTCCGGCACCATCACGGTGTGGCCGGAGGGCAGCTGCTGCTCCTTCAGCAGGACCAGCATCGGCAGGTCGGTGTAGCGCCGGGCGTAATCGTCGAAGTAGGCCGAGCGCTTGTCGAAGTAGAACTCCTTGAGGATGACGTGGCCCATGGCCATCGCCACGGCCGCGTCGGTGCCCTGCTGCGGATGCAGCCACAGGTCCGAGAGCTTGGCCACTTCGGAGTAGTCCGGCGTGATCGCGACCGTCTTGGTGCCCTTGTAGCGCACCTCGGTGAAGAAGTGGGCGTCGGGCGTGCGCGTCTGCGGCACGTTCGAGCCCCAGGCGATGATGTAGCTGGAGTTGTACCAGTCGGCCGATTCGGGCACGTCGGTCTGCTCGCCCCAGACCTGCGGGCTGGACGGCGGCAGGTCGCAGTACCAGTCGTAGAAGCTCATG
>JAMPXR010000338.1 GCA_023701085.1 Ramlibacter sp.
GGCCATTACCGGCTCAGCGACGCCGAAGGCATCAAGTACCTGGCGCAACTCGATCGCATCGGCATCATCGAGTTGCGCCCGCTCAACCGCTACCGCCTCAAGCTCGCCAAGACTTTCCGCTGGCGCCCGCATGGCGCGGTGATGAATTACTTCCGTGAGCACGCGGTGCTCGACTACTTTGCGGGCGGTTTCGACGGCGCGGGCGAGGGCGTGCTGCTGGTGCACGGTTCGGTCAGCCGCGGCGTCGCGCCGTCGTTCCTGGACCGGATGCAGCGCGTCGCCCAGGACTTCGCCCAGCAGCACCAGGCCGACCAGAAATTGCCGGAGCCCCAGCGCGAGGGCTACACCCTGCTGCTGGCCATGCGCAGCTGGGAGTTCGCCGCCTTCACCGCGTTGCGGCGCTGAGGCGCGCCCGCCGCAACGAGGGAACGGACGCGGGAAGGAGGGGGCGCTAAAGCAGGCTGGCCGGGCCTGTTTGCAGCACGCGCGCGGGGACCCTCTCGTGGCTCCCGGATGACTCGAAGACCTCCTCGTCCGCCGACACGGGCCCGAGGCTCTCGGTCACGCGCGACAGGCGCGCCTCCCGGCCCGGCCGCTGCAGCACCTGCCTGAACTGCAGGCGCAGCAGGTTGCGCGTGCGGATCCAGTAGTCGGCGCGGCGCGTCTGGCGTGCCCGTTTTTCCGGCGACAGCGCCGTGGCCGCGAGCTTCTCGTCGGAATGGGGCGGCACCACGAGCCAGCCGGGCGGCCCCTTGCCCGCGTTGAAGTGATCCCACAGCGCGCGATAGCTGGCCCGGATGCGCCGGCCCGCCGCGCGGTGGCGTCGGCTCCATTGGTAGCTCCAGCCTTGCAGCCGGTGCGCGCCGGGGTCCAGGCCGATCAGGTGCAGGTTCCAGTGACGCGCGAGTTCCTGCGCCACCCGCACCATCAGCACGGCCGGATTCCAGCCCTGCAGCGCCTGGGTCACCTCCACCGTGCTCATGCGCAGAACCGGGTGGCGCTGGCCGCGCACCCCGCCGATCACGAGGCAGGAGACGCCGTCCACGCGAAAGCGGCTGAAACCCAGCACCCCGGCATCGACCGGCTGCGGCCGGTGCTGCACGTTGGCCGACCGCTGCAGGGTCAGCGTGAGCAGCAACTCGCCTTCCGGGCTTTGCGCCCCGGCCTGCTGCAACTGCAGCCGCATGAAATCGTAGCCCCGCGGGGCGGCCAGTTCGGCCAGCAGCACCGGCCGGCCGGAGGCCAGCTGCTCGAACGCCGCCGGGTGGAACGCGGTTTCCAGCCAGTCCGCGTGGTCGATGAGTTGAACCACGCGCTCGCCGAAGCCGGTGGCCCGATGCACGTAGGGCCGCACGGCGCGAAGGTATTCGCCGGGAATCTCCCGGACGATACCGCGCGCGTGCAGCTCGAACACCACGGCCATCCAGCGGCGCATGGCCTTGCCGTGCCACAGCGCGGCCCGCAGGGCCCGGCACGCCAGGCGCAGGCGCGAGGTGCCGCCGCCCGCGGCGCCCGGCTGCAGCGCCCAGCGCACGCCTTCCCACGGACTCGGCACGCGTTGGGACGAGGCCGTGGTCATGCTTGCCTGAACACGGTCAGCACCCCGGTGTAGCCGTAGAGGTGATGGCGGGCGATTTCGCCGCCGGCAAAAAAACCCACCAGCGGCACGTCGCCCAGGGCGCGCCGCACGATCTGCAGCTCCGCGCTCGGGCCGCCGAAGTGCGGGCCGCCACGGCCGGCGCAGCTGACGTAAATCGCACCGGCGACGGGCAGGCCGCCCGGTGTCGCGAAAGCGGCCTCCGCCGCGCCGGGTGCGGCCGCGATCGGCAGCGGCAGCTCCTCGGGCTCGAGCTCCTCGCGCACTTCGGCGCAGATGCGCACCAGGTCCGAACGCGCGGCCTGCACATCGCGGCGGCAGAACGCCATGCGCATGCCGGCGCTGACCCGGTCCGCGATGGCCACGCCGCGCCGCCCCGGGTCCAGCCCGATGATGTGGCGCACCACGACGTCGGCGCCGAAGTTCCCGGTGCGGCCCACTGCGTCGGCACCGGCGGCGGTCAAGCCGACCAGCGTCGCGCGCAGGGCCGGCATGGCCACTTGTGGCTCGTCCAGGGAGATGCCGGCGTCGCGCAGCAGCACGTCCAGCGCCGGCTGGCCATCCAGTTCCGTGATCAGATTGCCTTCGGCGGCGGTGACCACCCGCTGCGCCGCCACCGGTTGGCAGCCTTGTGTCACGCGCGACACCAGCGCGATACCTTCGCCGAACGCCACGCCCGACAGGCCGCCGCGGAACACGCCGCCGGCGGCGCCCTGGCCCTTGATATTGCCGTTGCCGCCCACGGCGAACTGCACCGCGCCGGCCCGGCTCGAGGCCAGTCCGCCGAACAGGTAGCCGGTGGCCGTGCGCGCCGCCATTTCGGCGATGAGTTCGGACACGTCCGGGGTGCTCGCGTCCGCATGCACCAGCGCGGTATGGGGCTCGAATCCCATGCCCTCGCCCACGGCCAGTGGCGCCACCCCCGAGAACACCCGGTACTGGTCGCTCGGCAGCTCGCACAACATGACGGCCAGCGCCGGCTCGTCGAAGTACTCGACATTGGAGGACGCGATGCCCACGCCCACCGTGCCCGACCAGTCGGTGACTTCGGGCAGTTCGGCGCCAAGGTAGTCCAGGATGTCCCGGGCGTTGGCGACGTAATGGTCGGTGATGTAGAGCAGGCCCAGTGTGGGCGCATGGGCGTAGTCGGGCAAGGCCATCCTGGCCCGCAGTTGCGCCAGCACCAGCGCCGCGGCCATCTGCCACTGTGGATGGGTTGCGTGGCCGACCGGAAACAGCTTCACCGTCACCTGCCTAGCGGCCGGTGGACTTCCTGGCCGGGCGCTTGGCGGGGGCCTTGCGCACACCCATCTTGCCGCCCGCGGACCGGGCCACGCCGGCGGCTGTCTTCATCGCCTCCTTGGCCACGCCGGTCGCCATGTTGCGCGCGGTATCCACCGCCGTTTGCGTCGCCGCGTCCTTCATGGCGGTCGCCGCGATCTGCTGGAACTGCTGCGTGAGCGCGCCCCACCATTGCAGCGGATCAACCAGGCCGGCGGCCGGTTCGGTCTTCTGCGGCTTGCTGCGCGCGCTCTTGCGGCCGGCCGCCGCGCCCGAAGCCGCGGCCGAGACAACCCGGGCGGCATCGGTGGCCTTCTCGCCGACCTTCTGCACGCCCGTGAACATGGTGTCCGCAGCCTTGAGCTTGAGCGCATTGGCGACGTCGCCCATGTTGAAGTTCATGCCCTTGAGCGTGGCCAGCGTCATCTTCTGCACTTCCAACGCCTGGATGGTGGCGCCCAGCGCCTTGGAATTCTGGTCCAGCCAGAAATGCACCGCCTTGAGCTCGCCGATGCGTTTTTCCAGTTCCTCCAGGTTCAGCGTCGGGGCCACCCAGTTGGACAGGTTGGGCAGCTGCGGCAGGGTCTGGGAGGCGCCTTTCGCCAGGGTCTGCAGGAAGTCGAACCCGGGCACGAATTTGCCGAAACCGAATTTCTCGTTGTCGCTCATGCCGCGCTCCACAGGGGTTGCCGTGTGCTGACAGCTTACCCCAAGCGCCCGCGGCGTGGGCCGCCGGGGCCATCAGTGTTTGTGCGAATCCATGGCGTCCGACCTGTGGCCCTTGCCCGGCGCCTCCTTGGCCGCGCCCGGGGCGCGCACGGCCACCGGCACATTCAGTTCCAGCTTGCTGTCCACGCCCTTGGCATCGCGCAGCAACAGCGTCAGCGGCACGCTGGCGCCCTGCGCCAAGGGCTGTTTCAGGTCCAGCAGCATGAGGTGGTAGCCGCCCGGCTTGAGCTCCACGGTGCGCCCGGCGGGCAGGTCCAGCTTGCCGACGGCGCGCATCTTCATCACCTCGCCTTCCATCTTCATCTCGTGCACTTCGGCCACGCCCGCCACCGGCGTAGCCAC
>JAMPXR010000005.1 GCA_023701085.1 Ramlibacter sp.
CCCTGGGACGGCAAGACCCCGGGCGACCTGTACGTCAAGGGCCCCTGGGTGATCCGCGAATACTTCAAGGGCGAGGGCGGCGACCCGCTGGTGAACGGCTGGTTCCCCACGGGCGACGTGGCCACCATCGACGCCGACGGCTACATGCAAATCACCGACCGCAGCAAGGACGTGATCAAGTCCGGCGGCGAATGGATCAGCACCATCGACATCGAGAACATCGCGGTCGCCCACCCCGCGGTGGCGATGGCGGCGTGCATCGGGATGAAACACCCCAAATGGGACGAGCGCCCGATCGTGGCGGTCGTCAAGAAGCCGGGCGCCGAGGTCAGCAAGGAAGAGCTGCTCAGGTTCTACGAGGGCAAGACCGCGAAATGGCAGATTCCGGACGACATCGTGTTCGTGGACAGCATCCCGTTGGGCGCGACCGGAAAGATGCTCAAGACGCGCCTGCGCGAGATGCTGAAAGACTACAAGTTACCCGCTGCGTGAACACAAGGTGGCGGTGTACGCGCGGTCCTGCGCTGCAGCGCCAGCCGGCGCCGCTGCGACTGTCGCCTCGGCGATAGAAGCGGAGCGCTTTAGGGGCATTCCCTGAGCGTTGCAGTGCACAAAAACAGTACGCTGCCGCTGTCCCGATTCCAAGAAGGAGATCAACCATGAAATTCGCCGCGAAATATGTTGCCATTGGCGCCATCCTGGCTTGCGCCGGTCCGCTGTTTGCCCAGCAGGCCAAACCGGCGGCCCCGGCCGCCAAGGCGGCTCCCGCCGCAGCCAAGCCGTTGGCCGGCCAGACGGTCAAACTGGCGTTCATCGACCCCTTGTCCGGGCCGATGGGAAGCGTGGGCTCGAACATCGCGAAGGAGTGGCAGTTCGTTGCCGACCGTTATGCCGGCGACAAGAACCCGGCCGGCGTCAAGCTGGAGTTCGTCAACTTCGATGGCAAGAGCAGCCCGCAGGAAAGCCTGAACGCGCTCAGGGCGGCGACTGACCAGGGCATCCGTTTCATTGTGCAGGGCAATGGATCCCACGTCGCCGGTCCGCTGATCGACGCCGTCAACAAGCACAACGAACGCAATCCCGGCAAGGAGCTCCTGTTCATCAACTACGCCGCAGTGGACCCGTCTTTCACCAACGAGAAGTGCAGCTTCTGGCACTTCCGGCTCGACGCGGATACCTCGATGAAGATCGAGGCGTTGACCAGTTACATGAAGGACTTGCCGAAGGTCAAGAAGGTCTACCTGATCAACCAGAACTATGCGCACGGACAGCAGATTTCCAAATTTTTCAAGGAGGGCATCCAGCGCAAGCGCCCTGACGTGCAGATCGTCGGGGACGAACTGCATCCCCTGGCGCAAGTCAAGGATTTCGCGCCCTACGTTGCCAAGATCAAGGCGAGCAGTGCCGACTCGATCGTGACCGGCAACTGGGGTGCGGACATGACCCTGCTTGCGAAGGCACTCAGCGACTCCGGCCTGGCGATCCCGATCTATGCGTATTACCCGGGCCTGACCGGCACGCCCACGGCGCTCGCGCAGATCAAGGGGCTGGAAGTACTCCAGTTCGCGATTGCGCACTCCAACCACGGCGGCGAATACGGTGCCATCCGCAAGGAGTTCAAGCAGAAATTCAAGGAGGACTTCTACGTGCCGCAGACAGTGTACGGCGTGCACCTGCTGACGCAGGCCATGGCGAACGCCAAGAGCGCGGACCCCGTCAAGGTCGCGCTGGCGCTCGAAGGCCTGACGGTGAAGGCCGGCGTGGGCGGCGAGATCACCATGCGCAAGAGCGATCACCAGCTGCAGCAGCACGTGTACATTTCCAGGTGGACTCCGGTCACTGCCAAGAACCCGTACAGTGAGGAGAACACCGGCTTCAACTTCGCAGAAGTCAAGGGGCTGGAGCCCTACGTTTCCTCCACGCCGACTTCGTGTCAGATGAAGCGTCCTGGCGCCTGAAACCGGAGCGACGGCTGACCCCGAGTGGGCTTGCCTGAAGAAGATGGGGCACGCGCTGCCCCATTTTTGCGGGCCGGGGGCGTGAAGGTGCGAGCACAGGGTCACCCTTCGGCCGGGAAATCATCAAATGGAATTCTTCGCGATATCGCTGCTGAACGGCCTGTCCTACGGGCTGCTCCTGTTCATGCTCAGTTCGGGGCTCACGCTGATCTTCAGCATGATGGGCGTGCTGAACTTCGCGCACGCCGGCTTCTACATGCTGGGCGCCTACCTGGGATACACGGTGAGCGGCTGGATCGGCTTCGCGCCGGCTCTCATCGTCGCGCCCCTCGTGGTGGGCCTGCTCGGTGCGCTATTCGAGCGCACGTGCCTGCGGCGCGTGCACCCCTTCGGGCATGTTCCCGAGCTGCTGATCACGTTCGGCCTGAGCTACATCATCATGGAGGTGGTCCAGCTGATCTGGGGTCGCCTCGCCGTGGATTACCGCAAGCCCGACTGGCTGGACTTCCCGCTGTTCAACATCTACGGCACGCAGTTTCCAGCGTACCGCACCTTCATGATGGTGGTGGCGCTGGTCATGCTGGGCATGTTGTACCTGCTGATCACGCGCACGCGCGTGGGGCTGGTGATCCAGGCCGCCCTCACGCACCCCGAAACTGTGGAGGCCCTCGGCCACAATGTTCCGCGCGTTTTCACCAGTGTATTCGGCGGCGGCTGCGCCTTGGCGGGGCTTGCCGGCGCGGTCGGCGGCGCCCAGTTCGTGACGGAGCCGGCGATGGCCATCACCCTGGGCCCGATCATCTTCGTGGTGGTCGTGGTGGGCGGTATGGGCTCGCTGCCGGGCGCGTTCCTGGCTTCGGTCCTGATCGGCATCATGGATGCGTTCGCCGTCGGCAGCGACCGCTCGCTCGGCGACCTGGTGCGCGTCTTCGGCGCGGAAGTCGGCCCCGCCACCTTCGGCTGGACCTTACTGAAGGTGAAGGTCTCGCAGGTGGCCGCGATCCTGCCCTACCTGCTGCTGGTGCTCATCCTGATCTTCCGGCCGAAGGGCCTGCTCGGGACGCGGGAGGGGTGAGATGGGAAGCCTGATCGATCCCCAATCCGCGCCGGCCGTCCGGCAGGAAGACAGCAGGGCCGGCGTGCCGATGGCGCCGCCCGGCGCCACCGCGGCCCCCGGCCCTGCGAAAGCGGACCGGACAAGGTACTACGAGTTCAAGCCGCTCAACGTGGGCCGCTGGATTATCTGGACGTTGTTCGGGATAGTGCTGCTCGTGGCGCCGCGGGTATGGACCAGCAGTCTCGCGCACACCATGCTCAGCCAGATGGGTATCGCGATCATCGTCTGCCTGTCCTACAACATGCTGCTGGGGCAGGGCGGCATGCTCAGTTTCGGCCATGCCGTGTACTCGGGCATGGGCTCTTTCCTGGCGATCCACACCCTCAACCTGGTCACTGCCGGCGCATGGCCCGTTCCGGTGAGCCTGATCCCCATCGTCGGCGGTATGTCGGCGATGTTCTTCGCGGTGCTGCTGGGCTACGTGACGACCAAGAAAGCCGCCACGCCGTTCGCGATGATCACGCTGGGCATCGGCGAACTGGTCTGGGCGATGTCGCTGATGTTCCCGGAGTTCTTCGGCGGCGAAGGCGGCATTTCGGGCAACCGGGTCACGGGTCCGCCACGGTTCGGGATCACCTTCGGCCCGCAGATCGAGTTGTACTACCTGATCGCGGTCTACACCTTCGCGTGTACCGCGCTCATGTTCGCTTTCACGCGCACGCCCCTGGGGCGCATGCTCAACGCGGTGCGCGACAACCCGGAGCGTGTGGAATTCATCGGCTATGACACCCAGAAGGTGCGCTACTTCGCTTTCATCATCGCCGCCTTCTTTGCCGGCATCTCCGGCGGCCTCGCGACGCTGAACTTCGAAATCGTCACCTCGGAAGTGGTGAGCGGGCCGCGGTCGGGGGCGTATCTGCTGTTCACGTTCCTGGGCGGAGCCACTTTCTTCTTCGGACCGATCGTCGGCGCCATCCTCATGGTGCTCGCTTTCGTGCTGCTGTCGGAGTTCACCAAGGCCTGGCTGCTGTACCTGGGCCTCATCTTCCTGTTCATGGTCATGTACGCGCCCGGCGGCATCGCCAGCCTGATCATGATGAACCTGCGCGTGGCGGCATTCGGGCGACTGCGCGAACTGTGGGTAAGCTACCTGGCGCTCGGCGCGACGGCGCTGCTGGTTCTCCTGGGCGCGGCCGGGATGATCGAGATGGTGTATCACCTCAAGCTCGACGCGGCGCTCGGGTCCCAGTTGCGGTTCCTCGGCGCCACGCTCGACGCGTACAGCGTCAACAGCTGGTTTGGCTTCGCCTTCGTCATGCTCACCGGCATTGGCCTGTTCGAACTCACGCGCCGCCACTTCGTGCGGCAGTGGGGCGAGATACAGGAATTCATCGAAAAAGAAATCAAGCGCAGGGAGACGCTATGAGCGCGACCATCGAAAGAATCGCCGCGCTCGGCAAGGCCGCCGCCCCGCAGGGCACAGCGTCCCGCGCGAGTCACCCCCCGGGCGCCGGTCCCTGCGCGCTGGAGCTGAAAAACCTGTGCAAGAGCTTCGGCAAGACCGAAATCATCCGAAACGCCAACCTGGCGGTCAACGCGGGGGAGCGGGTGGCCGTCATCGGCCCCAATGGCGCGGGCAAGTCCACCCTGTTCAACCTGATCAGCGGCCGCTTCGCGCCGAGCAGCGGGGAAGTCCTGCTCAACGGCCAGCGCATCGACGGCAGGCGGCCGTTCGAGATCAACCGTCTGGGCCTGTCGCGCAGCTTCCAGATCACGAACATCTTCCCCAAGCTCAGCGTGTTCGAGAACCTGCGCTGCGCGGTGCTGTGGAGCCTGGGGTACAAGTACACCTTCTTCAAATTTCTCGCCGACCTCGAGGACGCCAACGACCGGGCCGAGCAGCTGATGGACATGATCCGGCTGCACCGCAAGCGTGACGTGCTGGCCATGAACCTCACGTATGCCGAGCAGCGCGCCCTGGAAATCGGCATCACCATCGCGGGCGGCGCCAATGTTGTGCTGCTGGACGAACCGACAGCCGGCATGAGCAAGAGCGAGACCCGGCGCTTCGTCGAGCTGATCAAGGAGGTCACGGTGGGCAAGACGCTGCTGACGGTGGAACACGACATGGGCGTGGTCTTCGGCCTGGCGGACAGGATCGCGGTTGTCGTCTATGGCGAGGTGATCGCTTTCGACCGGCCCGAGGCCGTGCGCTCGAACGCGCGCGTGCAGGAAGCCTATCTCGGCTCCCACGTGGCCGACGCCCAGGTGGAAGGACGCTGATGCTCAGGGTCGAGAACCTCCACGCCTTCTACGGCAAGAGCCATGTGCTGCACGGCGTCCATTTCGAGGTGGGCGCCGGCGAGATCGTGGCGCTGCTGGGCCGCAACGGGTCCGGCCGCTCGACCACCGCCAAGTCAATCATGGGCATGGTGGACTGCTCCGGCACGGTGGACTGGAAGGGCCGCCGCACGCTGGGCATGAAGCCCTACGAGATCGCGCATCTGGGGATAGGCTACGTGCCGGAGAACCGGGACATCTTTCCCCGGCTGACCGTGCACCAGAACCTGATGCTGGGCCAGAAAAGCGCCAGGCAGAAGGGCCGGTGGAGCTTCGACGACATGTATGCCATGTTCCCGCGCCTGAAGGAGCGGCAGCACACCGAGGCCGGCGTGCTGTCCGGTGGCGAGCAGCAGATGCTGACGCTGTGCCGCACGCTGATGGGCGATCCGGACCTGATCATCATCGACGAGCCGACCGAAGGCCTGGCGCCCAAGATTGTCGAGCTGGTCGGCCAGTACCTGCGCAAGCTCAAGGAGCGCGGCATCTCCGTGCTGCTCATCGAGCAGAAGCTCACCATCGCCATGGCGATCTCGGACCGGGCCCTCGTCATGGGGCACGGCAGCATCGTGTTTCAGGGCACCCCGGACAGCCTGCGCGCCGACGCCTATATTCGCAAGGAGTGGCTGGAGGTTTGAGGACCCGGCCCCCGGCCTTTCGTCTCGCCCGTGACAAGCGCATATTGCGCCGCAACAGGCGGCCCGTACAATCAAAATCGAACGATCGTTCTTTTCATTTTTCGAGGAACACCCGCATGAGCGCTGAATACGAGGTGCACGGCGACGTCGCCGTGATCACGATGAACAATCCGCCCGTCAACGGGCTGGGGTACGCGACGCGCGCGGCGATCACGCGCGGGCTGGACCAGGCCAGCGCGGACGCGTCGGTGAAAGCCATCGTCGTCACGGGCGCCGGGAAGGCCTTCTCCGGCGGCGCGGACATCACCGAGTTCGGCACGCCGAAGGCCACCGCCGAACCCAACCTGCATTCGGTCATTCGCGCGGTCGAGAACTGCGACAAGCCGGTGGTGGCCGCGATCCACTCCGTCGCCATGGGCGGCGGGCTGGAACTGGCCCTCGGCTGCCATTACCGCATCGCCGCACCCGGCGCGAAGATCGCCCTGCCCGAAGTGAAGCTGGGCATCCTGCCCGGCGCGGGCGGCACGCAGCGGCTGCCGCGCGTGCTCGGCGTCGAGACGGCGCTGAACATGATCGTCAGCGGCGAAGCGGTGAACAGCGAACTGCTGGCGCAGCAGCCCGGGCAGAAACTGTTCGACCGGATGGCGGGCTCGGCCGAATCGTTGCTGGAGGACGCGATCGCTTTCGCCCGCTCCGTCGCCGCTGCGCGGCCGCTGCCGCTGGTGCGCAATCTTCCCTGCAAGCATCCGCTGGGCGACGCTTATTTCCAGTTCGCGCGCAACATGGTCAAGGGGATGGCGAAAAACCTGCCGGCGCCGGCCAAATGCGTGGACGCCGTCCAGGCGGCGACCCAGGGGCGCTTCGAGGAGGGCCTTGCGAAGGAGCGCGAGCTGTTCGTGCAGCTCATGCTCTCGCCCGAGAGCCGCGCGCTGCGCCATATCTTCTTCGCGGAGCGCGCCACGTCCAAGATCCCCGACGTGCCGCCGGACACGCCGCAGCGCGACATCCGGTCGGTGGCCGTGATCGGCGCCGGCACCATGGGCGGCGGCATCGCCATGAATTTCCTCAACGCCGGCATCCCGGTGACCATCCTGGAGATGAAGCAGGAGGCGCTGGACCGCGGCGTCGCCACCATCCGCAAGAACTACGAAGGGCAGGTCAAGAAAGGCAAGCTGAAGTCGGACAAGTACGAGCAGCGCATGGGCCTGCTCAAGACCACGCTCGATTACCAGGACCTGAAGGACGCGGACCTCGTCATCGAGGCGGTGTTCGAGGAGATGGGCGTCAAGCGGCAGGTGTTCGAAAAACTCGACCAGGTGATGAAGCCCGGCGCCATCCTGGCGTCCAACACCTCCACGCTGGACGTGAACGAGATCGCCGGCTTCACCCGGCGTGCGCAGGACGTGGTCGGCCTGCACTTCTTCAGCCCGGCCAACGTGATGAAGCTGCTGGAAGTGGTGCGCGGCGCCAAGACCGGCAAGGACGTGATGGCCACCGTCATGTCCATGGCCAAGAAGATCAAGAAGACCGCCGTCGTCTCGGGCGTGTGCGACGGCTTCATCGGCAATCGCATGGTCGAGCAGTACGGCCGCCAGGCCGGCTTCCTGCTGGACGAGGGCGCCACGCCGCAGCAGGTGGACAAGGCGATCGAGCGCTTCGGCTTCGCCATGGGCCCGTTCCGCATGGGCGACCTGGCGGGCAACGACATCGGCTGGGCCATCCGCAAGCGCCGCGCGCTGGAGCGCCCCGGCATGCTGTACAGCCGCACCGCGGACAAGCTGTGCGAAATGGGCCGCTTCGGCCAGAAGACCGGCGCGGGCTGGTACGACTACCAGGCGGGCAAGCGCGACGCGATCCCCTCGGCGCAGGTCGAGAAGATGATCGAGGACCACCGCAAGGAACTGGGCATCACGCCCCGCAAGATCTCCGATGAGGAAATCGTGCAGCGCCTGGTGTTCGCCCTGGTCAACGAGGGCGCGCACATCCTGGAAGACGGGATCGCGGCACGCGCCGGCGACATCGACATGGTGTATCTCACCGGCTACGGCTTCCCGCTGCACCGCGGCGGCCCCATGCTCTATGCCGACGAGGTGGGGCTCTTCAATGTCGTGCAGGCGATGAAGCGTTTCCAGCGCAATCCGCGTGACGATGCGAAATTCTGGGAACCCGCGCCGCTGCTGGCCCGGCTGGCAGCCGAAGGCAAGACCTTCAATTAATTCAGGAAAGATCATCGCCATGAGCAACGCAGTCATCGTCTCCACCGCCCGCACGCCCCTGACCAAGAGCTGGAAGGGCAGCTTCAACATGACCCACGGCGCGACGCTGGGCGGACACGTGGTCCGCCAGGCGCTGCAGCGCGCCGGCATCGACGCCGCCGCGGTGGAGGACGTCATCATGGGGTGCGCCAACCCCGAGGGCGCGACCGGCGCCAACATCGCCCGCCAGATCGCGCTCATGGCCGGCTGCCCCGTGGCCGTCCCCGGCATGACCGTCAACCGCTTCTGCTCGTCCGGCCTGCAGACCATCGCGCTGGCTTCGCAGCGTGTGATCGCGGGCGAGGGCGAGGTGTTCGTGGCCGGCGGCGTGGAAAACATCTCCTGCGTCCAGCAGGAAATTAACACGCACATGCTCAAGGACCCCGAGCTGGACCGCGTCAAGCCCGAGGTCTATTGGTCGATGCTCCAGACCGCCGAGCAGGTCGCCAAACGGTACAACATCGGACGCGACGTGATGGACGAGTACGGCGCGGCAAGCCAGCAGAAGGCCTGCGCGGCACAGGCGGCGGGCAAGTTCGACGAGGAGATCGCGCCGATCACCGTGAAAGCGGGCGTGGCCGACCCGGTGATGGGACTGCGCACCAAGGAAATCACGGTGAGCAAGGATGAAGGCACGCGCGAAGGCACGACCAAGGAAGGCATCAGCGGCATCAAGCCGGCCCTGCCGGGCGGCGTGATCGCCGCGGGCAATGCCAGCCAGTTTTCGGACGGCGCCGGCGCCTGCGTGGTGGTCAGCGAAGCGTATGCGGCGAAGCACAAGCTCAAGCCCCTGGGGCGCTTCCTCGGCTTCGCGGTCGCGGGCTGCGAACCGGACGAAATGGGCATAGGCCCCGTGTTCGCCGTGCCCAAGGTGCTGAAGAAACTCGGGCTGAAAGTCGACGACATCGACCTGTGGGAGCTGAACGAAGCCTTCGCCGTCCAGGTGATCTACTGCCGCGACAAGCTGGGCATCCCGAACGATCGCCTCAACGTCAATGGCGGCGCGATCGCCCTGGGACATCCCTACGGCGTGTCGGGACAGCGCCTGACCGGCCATGCCCTGATCGAGGGCAAGCGCCGCGGCGCCAAGCGCGTGGCGGTGACCATGTGCATCGGCGGCGGCATGGGCGCGGCGGGCGTGTTCGAAGTGCTTTGATGACGCTGCGCGCGACGCTAGCCTTCCTGCTCTACGACTGGCTGGATGCGGGCCGCCTGACGGCGCGGGAGCGCTTCGCGGATCACTCGCGCGAGACCTTCGACGCGGTGTTCGACACCTGCGAGCGGATCGCCCGGGAAAAGTACGCGCCGTTCAACCGGACGGTCGACACCGAGGAGCCGCGCCAGGAGGGCGAGAAGGTGGTCCTGCCCCAGGCGACGCACGAAGCCTACAAGGCGCTGGCGGAGTCCGGCATGTTGAGCGCGGCGCAGGACTATGCGATCGGCGGCATGCAGCTGCCGTACACCGTCGAAGCCGCGGCGCACACTTTCTTCGCCATGGCCTCGGCCGGCATGGGCTCGGGCATGCTCACGGTGGGCAATGCCAACCTGCTGATGGTGCACGGCACGGAAACGCAAAAGAAGGTGTTCGCGCTGAACGAATTCTCGGGGCGCTGGTCGGGCACCATGTGCCTGTCCGAGCCACAGGCCGGCTCGTCCCTGTCCGACATCGCCACGCGGGCCCTGCCCGATGGCGCGGACTTCGAGGACGATCCGCTGGGGCCACGCTATCGGCTGCGCGGCAACAAGATGTGGATCTCGGCCGGCGAACATGAGCTGACCGAGAACATCGTCCATCTGGTGCTGGCGAAGATTCCCGGGCCCGACGGCAAGCTGATTGCGGGCACCCGGGGCATTTCGCTGTTCATCGTGCCGAAGCGGCTGGTGAATGTGCAGGGCGAACTCACGGGCGAGCGCAACGACGTCGCCCTCGCGGGCCTGAACCACAAGCTCGGCTGGCGCGGCACCACCAACACGCTGCTCAATTTCGGGGAAGGCAGGTTTCCCGTGGGCGGACAGCCGGGCGCTGTCGGGTATCGGGTCGGACGGCCGCACGAAGGACTGCGCTGCATGTTCCACATGATGAACGAAGCGCGCATCGGGGTCGGCACCGCCGCCGTGATGCTGGGCATGGCCGGCTATTACGCCTCGCTCGAGTACGCCAAGAACCGGCCGCAAGGCCGACCGGTGGGCGCCCGCGGCAAGGACCCGGCGCAGCCGCAGGTGCGCATCATCGAGCACGCCGACGTCAAGCGCATGCTGCTGGCGCAGAAGTCCTATTGCGAAGGCGCGCTCGCGCTGGAGCTGTATTGCGCCCGCCTCGTGGATGAGCAACGCACCGGGCCGCCGGAAGCAGCGGACGAGGCACGGCTGCTGCTGGAGGTGCTCACGCCCATTGCCAAGAGCTGGCCCAGCGAGTGGTGCCTGGAAGCCAATTCGCTGGCGATCCAGGTGCACGGCGGCTACGGCTACACGCGCGACTTCCCGGTCGAGCAGTATTGGCGCGACAACCGGCTGAACATGATCCACGAGGGCACGCACGGCATCCAGGCGGCCGACCTGCTGGGGCGCAAGGTGCTGATGGAAGGCGGTCGCGGACTGCAGCTGCTGGCCGCGCGGATGGAGGCGACGGCGGCGCGGGCGGCCGCGCGGCGCCCTGACGCCGCGGAATACGCGGGCGCGCTGGCGCAGGCCCTGGCGGACGTACGCACGGCGACCCAGGCCGCCTGGTCCGGCGGCGATGCCGCCGAGGCCCTGGCCAATGCCGTGCCTTACATGCAGGCATTCGGCCACCTGGTGCTGGCCTGGATCTGGCTCGACGTCGTGTCGTCCATCCCCGTCGAGGCAAGCACCGTCCCGGCGCAACAGGGCCGCTTGCGGGCGGCACGCTATTTCTATCGCTACGAGCTGCCCAAGATAGGCGCCTGGCTTCGCGTGGCGGCCAGCCGCGATGCCACCTGCGCCGGGATGCCCGAAGAGGCCTTCTGAGCGCACGCCGGCTGGCGCCGGCATTGCAGCAAAATCAGTGACCGAATCACTGCCTGGAAAACAATCATGACCCGTTCGATTTCCCAACTTTTCGACCTCAAGGGCAAGACCGCCCTGGTGACCGGCGGCTCTCGCGGCCTGGGCCTGCAGATGGCCCACGCGCTGGGCGAAGCCGGGGCGCGCATCATGCTCAGCTCGCGCAAGGCGGACGACCTGGAGCAGGCCAGCGCCGAGCTGCAGTCGGCCGGCATCGACACCCGCTGGATCGCCGCCGACTGCGCCAAGGAGGAGGAAATCCATCGCCTGGCCGAGGAAACGCTGCAGCGCATGGGCGACGTGGACATCCTCGTGAACAACGCGGGCGCCGCCTGGGGCTCGCCGGCCGAGGACCATCCGGTCGAGGCCTGGGACAAGCTGATGAACCTGAATGTGCGCGGCTATTTCGTCCTCTCCCAGCACATCGGCAAGCGCAGCATGATCCCGCGCAGGTACGGGCGCATCGTGAATATCTCTTCCATCGCCGGGCTGGGCGGCAATCCGGCGGGCATGTACACGCTGGCCTACAACACCTCCAAGGGCGCGGTGATCAGCTTCACGCAAGCGCTGGGCTGCGAGTGGGGCAGGCACAACATCACGGTGAACGCGATATGCCCCGGTTTCTTTCCCAGCAAGATGACCAAGGGAACCCTCGACCGGTTCGGAGCGGACGAGCTGGCGTCCCACGCGCCGCTGCAGCGGCTGGGCGACGACGAAGACCTCAAGGGCGCCACGCTGCTCTTCGCATCCGACGCCGGCAAGCACATCACCGGCCAGTGGCTGGCGGTGGACGGCGGCGTCAGCGTGGTCGCCGGAGGCTGAGATGGATTTCGGCGTCGACATTCCCTTCGTGCGCCACCTGGGCTTCGAGCTCGTGCTGTTCGAGGGGGGACGCTCCGAGATCCACTTCGCGCCCAAGGCCGAGCACACGAACTCCTTCAGCGTCACCCACGGGGGCGCGTGCATGACGCTGCTGGACGTGACCATGGCGGCGGCCGCTCGCAGCATCGACCGGGCCATGGGGGTGGTCACCATCGAGATGAAAACCACGTTCATGCAGCCGGCGCGCGGCAAGCTCGCGGGCCGCGGCCGGCTGATGCATCGCACCGCGACGATGGCGTTCACGGAAGGCACCGTCTACGACAACGAGGGCCGCGCCTGCGCGCACGCGACCGGCACCTTCAAGTACGTCAAGCGCCTGCCGGTCGGCGCCAAGGGCGTCCATCCGTTGAACACCATTTCCACCGACTGAAGAAACGGAGCCGCCATGCCGCTGAACAAGCAATTCCTCCTCGACAACCGGCCCCAGGGCGAAGCCACCGCCGGCAATTTCAAGCTGGTCGTCGCGCAAACGCCGCCCCTGCAGGACGGTCAGGTGCTGGTGCGCCACCACTACCTCAGCCTGGACCCGTACATGCGCGGCCGCATGAACGACGCCAAGAGCTATGCGGCGCCGCAGCCCCTGGGGCAGGTCATGCAGGGCGGCACGGCCGGGGAGGTGGTCGAGAGCCGCTCGCCCAGGTACCAGCCGGGCGACATGGTGGTCGGCATGGGCGGCTGGCAGGAGTACAGCGTCGTGAGCGTCGAGCAGCCGGGCACGCTGCGCAAGGTCGACACCAGCAGCGTGCCGCTGTCGCACTACCTGGGCGCGGTGGGGATGCCGGGCGTCACCGCCTGGTACGGGCTGGTCCGGATCATCGAGCCGAAAGCGGGCGAGACGATGGTCGTCAGCGCGGCGGCGGGCGCGGTCGGCAGCGCGTTCGGGGCGCTGGCCAAGGCGCGTGGCTGCCGGGCCGTGGGGATCGCCGGCGGCGCGGAGAAATGCCGGTATGCGGTCCAGGAGCTCGGATTCGACGCCTGCATCGACTACAAAGAACACACGGATGCGCCGTCCCTGTCCAGGGCGCTCAAGGCGGCCTGCCCGGACGGCATCGACGGCTATTTCGAGAACGTGGGCGGCATGGCGCTCGACGCGGTGATGCTTCGCCTCAATGCCTTTGCGCGCATCGCGCTGTGCGGCATGATCGCCGGCTACGACGGCAAGCCGGTGCCGATGACGTATCCGCAGCTGCTGCTGACGAACCGGGTCAAGCTTCAGGGATTCATCGTGAGCGAACACATGGAAGACTGGCCGCAGGCGCTGGCCGAACTCGGCGCCCTGGTGGCCTGCGGCAAGCTGCGCCCGCGCGAATCGATCGCCCAGGGCATCGAGTCGGCGCCGCAGGCTTTCCTGGGCCTGCTCAAGGGCAGGAATTTCGGCAAGCAGCTGGTCAAGCTGACCTGAGCCACCGGGCTGTGGCGCGACGCGGCCGGGCTGCCGGCCGGCGTAGCCATTCCTGCCCGCCGGTGCCACACTACGACTTGCCGCATCGAGGAGAGAAGCATGTCCGACCTGACGCACGAAGTGTTCAACCAGGCTGAGCCGCTGGTGGACTACAACCTGTTCGAGGGCAACCGCGCATTGCAGGACGCCCTGAAGTTCAACGCGCCCCGGCTCGACACCGCCCCGCTGGCCGCCCTGGGAGCCCAACTGGGCAGCCGGGAGATGCAGACGCACGCACGGCTGGCCAACGTCCACACCCCCGAGCTGCGCAGCCACGACGGTCTGGGGCGCCGCGTCGACCGGGTCGAGTTCCATCCCAGCTACCACGCCCTCATGTCGGCGGCGACCTCGGCCGGCATCCACGGCACGCCCTGGACCAGCAAGTCCGCCTCGCCGCATGTGCTGCGCGCGGCCTCGTTCATGCTGTTCACGGAGCTGGAGCCCTCCGTCCTGTGCCCGATCTCGATGACTTACGCGGTCACGCCCGCGTTGCGCAGGAACGAGGCGGTGTACGCCGACTGGGGCCGCGGTCTGGCGGCCCGCGCTTACGACCCCATCATGAGGCCGTGGCGCGACAAGGCGGGGCTGACCATGGGCATGGGCATGACCGAGAAGCAGGGCGGATCGGACGTGCGGTCCAACACCTCGGAAGCCGTGCCCGACGGCCAGGACAACTGGGGCCGGCGCTACCGCGTTACGGGCCACAAGTGGTTCCTGTCCGCGCCGATGTGCGATGCATTCCTCGTGCTGGCACGCACGCCGGGCGGTCTGAGCTGCCTGTTCCTGCCGCGCGTGCTGCCCGACGGCACCGTCAACGCGATGCGCATCCAGCGCCTGAAGGACAAGCTGGGCAACAAGGCCAATGCCAGCTCCGAGGTCGAATTCCAGCAGGCGAGCGCCTGGCTGGTGGGCGAGGAGGACCGCGGCGTTCCGCTCATTCTCGAGATGGGCACCATCACCCGGATGGACTGCTCGCTGGGCAGCAGCGGCCTGATGCGCCAGGCCCTGTCGATCGCGCTGAACCACACGGCCCAGCGTGAGGCGTTCGGCAAGCGCCTGATCGAGCAGCCGCTGATGCGCAACGTGCTGGCCGACCTCGCGCTGGAATCCGAGGCGGCCACCGCGCTCGCGCTGCGGGTGGCGCGCGCCTTCGACCACGCCGGCGACGCGCACGAAGCGGTCATGGCACGGCTGCTCACGCCGATCGCGAAGTTCTGGATCTGCAAGCGCGGCAGCCATTTTGCCCAGGAGGCGATGGAATGCCTGGGCGGCAACGGCTACGTCGAGGAGAACGGCGAGGGCATCATGGCGCGGCTGTATCGCGAGATGCCGGTCAATTCGATCTGGGAAGGCTCGGGCAACATCATGGCGCTGGACTTGCTGCGGGCGCTCAAGCGCGCCGATGGCGGCGCGGCGCTGGCGCACGAACTCGCGCCGGCACGCGGCGCGCACGCGGACCTGGACAAGCTGATCGCCGCGCTGCCGGGCCGCGTCGAGGAGATGGCCACCGAATTCGAGGCGCGCCGGCTGTGCCAGGATGTGGCGTTGGCCATGCAGGCGGCGCTGCTGCTGCGCACGGCTCCCAACGAGGTTTCCGACGCCTTCTGTGATTCGCGCCTGGCGGGGAACTGGGGCCACACCTTCGGGACGCTGGGCGGCGGCACGCCGTTCGAGGCGATCATCGCCCGCGCCATGCCGCGCTGAGCGCGGCGCCGACGAAAGCCCGCATGCCCGAGCTGATCCTGCACCACTACCCCAGCTCGCCGTTCTCCGAGAAGATACGGCTGATCCTGGGCTACAAGAACCTGCCTTGGAGGTCGGTGATCATTCCGGCGATCATGCCCAAGCCCGATCTGCTGGCGCTGACGGGCGGCTACCGCAAAACCCCCGTGCTGCAGGTGGGCGCCGACGTCTATTGCGACACCGGCCTGATTTGCGACGTGCTGGAGCATGTGCAGCCCGAACCGGCCCTGTACCCGCCCCACCTCAAAGGCGTGGCGCGGGTGTTCGCGCAATGGGCCGACACGACGCTGTTCTGGGCCGCCATGGCTTACAACCTGCAGCCCAAGGGCGCGGCCCAGGCGTTCGCCGCGGCGCCGCCCCAGGCCGCCCAGGCGTTCGCCGCGGACCGCAAGGCGATGGCCAGCAACTTCGTGCGGCTGCGCCCCGCCGATGCGACGTCGGCCTACCGCTCCTACCTGCGGCGCATCGCCCATATGGCGGAGGAGCACGACTTCCTGTTCGGCACGGAGCCGTGCCTGGCGGATTTCGCCACTTATCACTCGCTGTGGTACACCCGCGTCCAGGTGCCGGTCATGGCGGATATCCTGTCCGCCACGCCCGCCGTCGGCGAGTGGATGGACCGCATGGCGGCGATCGGTCACGGCGCGATGGAGCGCTTCGACGCGGCGGCGGCCATCAAGGTGGCGACAGCGGCCGAACCCCTGCCGCCCGGCCAGAACCTGCTGATCGACAGTGCTTTCCAGGACGATCACGCGATCGCGCTGGGCAGCCGCGTGAGCATCACGGCCGAGAGTTTCGGGCCCGAAGCCACCGAGGGCGTGCTGCTGGCCGCAACGCGCACCCACTACACCCTGCAGCGCGAAGACGCCCGGGCCGGCACGGTGCATGTCCATTTCCCGCGCATCGGCTACGTGTTGCGAAGCGTCGAAGGCGCGTGAGCGGCGCCCGCAACGCTGCGGCCATGGCACACGCATCCGGTTTCTGCCTCTTTGGCACGGCCATCGGCAGCTGCGGCATCGCCTGGAACGAACGCGGGGAGATTGCGGGGGCGCAGCTGCCGGAGTCCGGCGAGCGTGACACGCGCGGGCGCATGCGCAGGCGCTTTCCAGGCGTGCCGGAAGCGAAGCCGTCCCTCGAAGTGGAGGCGGTCGTGGCGCGCGTTCGAGCGCTGCTGGATGGTGTTCGCGACCCGCTGCTCGACGTGCGGCTGGACCTGGACGGCGTGCCCGAATTCAAGCGGCGCGTCTACGAGATCACACGCGCCATTGCGCCGGGCCGCACCCTGACCTATGGCGAGCTGGCGGCGCGCCTCGGAGAGCCGGGCGCCGCGCGGGCCGTCGGTCAGGCGCTCGGGCACAACCCGTTCGCGCCCATCGTCCCTTGCCACCGCGTGCTGGCGGCGGGCACCGGCGCGGGCGGCTTTTCGGCCGAGGGCGGCGTGGCCACGAAACTGCGCATGCTCCAGATCGAACAGGCGCAGTTCGGACCGCAGCCGGGGCTGTTCGATGAGGAGCCGAAAGTCGACCTGCCGGCGAAATCGCTTCGGATCTTCAAACCTTGAGCTGTTCCCGCGGCGGGGGCTCGGCCACCGACCCGGGATGCAGGCGTTCCAGTCGCGACTCCATGCGGCTTTCGATCTCGGCCAGGCGCGCATCCAGCATCCGGTTCATCTGATCGAGCTGGTTGCGCAGTTCGCGCTGGTTCTGCACCATCGCCTTCTCGAACTCGGTCGACAGGATGGCCTCGCGCTGGCGGTTCTCCTTCAGGTGCGAATCGAGCTGCTGGCGCAGGTCGGCCAGGCGCGAAACCTCCGCCTTTTCCGCCAGGTCGCGCTGGGCCTGCAGGCTTCGGGTGTGGCGGCTCGACTCGATCAACAGGCGGGAATCCTGCATGGCGCTGCTGACCAGGAACACCAGCAGGGTCAGGCCCAAGGCACCGAGCATGATCAGCCCGAGCGACGCTTCTTCCACCACCACCCCGAAGAGAAGCGGCGAAGTGCGCTGGAATTCGGGCCAGTTCTGGGCGGCGAAGCCACCCACCAGAATGATCACGAGGACCATGAACAACAATCGGGCACGCATCTTCAGTCTCCGTGTAGGGGAATGAAATATTGTGGGCAGCGGCCCGGGCGCGGCCATGTCAGCGAAGATGCCGTGCTCCTGTGGGCTGCGTGTGGCAAACTGCCGCGTCCTTGAATTTCTCTCCAGCAGTTACAGAATGCAAAAGATCATCCGGCAGATCGCCGCGGAAATCCGGGTCCATGAACATCAGGTGCAGGCGGCGGTGGACCTGCTCGATGGCGGAGCCACCGTGCCGTTCGTCGCCCGCTACCGCAAGGAAGCCACCGGCGGGCTCGACGACGTGCAGCTGCGCGAGCTCGATGCGCGGCTTGGCTATCTGCGCGAACTGGAAGACAGGCGCGGCGCCGTGCTGAAAAGCATAGAGGAGCAGGGCAAGCTCACCCCTGACCTGCGCGCGGCGATCGACGCCGCGGCAACCAAGCAGGAGCTCGAAGACCTGTACCTGCCGTACAAGCCCAAGCGGCGCACCAAGGGCCAGATCGCGCGCGAGGCGGGGATCGAACCGCTGGCGGACAAGTTGTTCGCCGACCCGGCGCTCGATCCCGCGGCCGAGGCCTTGCCATTCGTGCACGCGGACAAAGGGGAGGGCGGGGAAGATTTCACCAGCGTGCCCGCGGTGCTGGACGGAGTGCGCGACATCCTGTCGGAGCGCTGGGCCGAGGACCCGGCGCTGGTGCGGCACATGCGCGAATGGCTCTGGTCCGAGGGTCTGTTCACGTCCCGGCTCATGTCCGGCAAGAGCGAGAGCGACCCCGAAGTGGCGAAGTTCCGCGATTACTTCGATCACGGCGAGCCGATCGCACGTGTTCCTTCGCACCGCGCGCTGGCCGTGTTCCGCGGCCGCCAACTGGATCTGCTGGACGTCAAGCTGGCCTTGCCGGTGGAACCCGAAGCCGGCCAGCCGTCCATCGCCGAGGGCCGGATCGCGCTGCACCTTGGATGGAGCCATCAGGGCCGCCGGGCCGACGAGCTGCTGCGCAAATGCGTGGCCTGGACCTGGCGGGTGAAGCTGTCGCTTTCCACCGAGCGCGACCTGTTCGCGCGACTGCGCGAGGAAGCGGAAAAAGTGGCGATCAAGGTGTTCGCCGACAACCTGCGCGACCTGCTGCTGGCCGCACCGGCAGGCGCCCGCGTGGTGATGGGCCTGGACCCGGGGATCCGAACCGGCGTCAAGGTGGCGGTGGTGGATGCCACCGGCAAGCTGGTGGACACGGCGACGGTCTATCCGCACGAGCCACGCCGGGACTGGGACGGCTCGTTGCACCAGCTCGAGCAGCTGTGCCGCAAGCACGGCGTGAACCTGATCGCCATCGGCAACGGCACGGCCAGCCGCGAGACGGACAAGCTCGCCGCCGACCTCATGAAAAGGCTGGAAGGCGGACAGAGTGGCGTCCAGCGGATCGTGGTGAGCGAGGCCGGCGCTTCGGTCTATTCAGCCAGCGAATTCGCGTCGCAGGAGATGCCGGGGGTGGACGTGAGCCTGCGCGGCGCGGCCAGCATCGCGCGCCGGCTGCAGGACCCGCTGGCCGAGCTGGTGAAGATCGATCCCAAATCGATCGGCGTGGGCCAGTACCAGCACGACGTGAACCAGGGC
>JAMPXR010000339.1 GCA_023701085.1 Ramlibacter sp.
CGCTGAACGGCACGCGCAGCGGCAACCTCAGCACCATGGCCTGCGCCAGCTTCTTCCCGACCAAGACGCTGGGAGGTGCCGGCGACGGCGGCGCCGTGTTCACCAGCGACGGGACACTGGCGAACCGGCTGCGGCAGATCCGCAATCACGGCCAATCGGAACGGTACCGGCATGTCCGGTTGGGGATCAATGGCCGGCTGGGATCCATCGCATGCGCGGCGCTGCTGGCGCGGATCGGGGGCATCGTCGAAATGGTGGCCGCCCGGCAGGCGGCGGCCCGCCGCTACGACCGCATGCTGGCGCAGGGCGCCGAACGCGGGAAGGTTCTCCTGCCCACGGTGCCGGTGAACTGCCAATCGGCCTTTTCCCTGTATGCCGTACAGGTCGAGGCGCGCGATTCGGTGGCCGAGGCGATGGGCGCCGCGGGAATCCAGGTCGCGGTGCATTATCCGGCGCCACTGCACACGCAGCCGGCATTCGGCGAGAAGGTGTCTTTCCGCGCACTGCCGAATTCGGAGAAGCTGGCCAGCCATGTGCTCTGTCTGCCGATGTATCCGACGTTGACCGCTGCGCAACAGCAGCGAGTCTCGGCGGCGCTGCTTGCCGCGGTCGACGGGCGGTAGCGCGGGGCGTCGATGCAAGGCCGTATCAACGGGCTGCGTGCAAGGTGACCCCGTGCAGTCCGATTCCCAGGGCGCGCGCATCGTCCGACAATCCGAGTTGCCGTGGTGACAGTGCGTTCTTGATCGCGAACGCGAGCCAGATCACGCCGCCCTGGCCGACGGCGTCCTGCGGAATACGCAGCGATCGCGTGCGCGGCCCGGTCGTGTCGGGTCCCCGGAAGCGCCAGGTATCCATCAGCAAGCCGTTGACCGTCACGGTCACGGTCAGTTCCCGCTTGTTGTCCGGCACGAATGGATGGAGGACGAGTTCGGCGCGCAGCTCGCCTGCCTCGGCCACACGAAACATGGCGATGGCCATGGAGCCGTCGCTCCATGTTCCCCAGTCTTCCGGATGCGAGAAGCCGCGTATTTTTTTCCACCAGCGCCGGGTTTCCCCCGTACCGAACGCCAGGAACGAATCCAGCGGCGCGCAGGTCGTTCCGTAGAGGACCTCGTCCAGCCTGTCGAGAAGGAGCTGGCGCTCGCGCAGCCAGGGCAAAGCGGCGGAATCGGCCTGGGCGTTCTGCAACTGTGTGGCCAGGGCGCGTGACAGATCGGCAACGGAGTGGGGCGCGCGGCGGTGCTCCTCCAACACCTCGTCGTACAGTCCGGTCAGCTGTCGCACATAGGCATCCAGGCCACCCTCGGCCCGCAACTGCGCGCCGACTTCACCGGCGGCCGTCGCGTCATAGCGGTCGATCGCCATGCCCACGGTCTCAGGCGTCACCGGCAGCCGAAGAGTGCGCAGGCCGAAGTTCAAGCGCCGCCAGGCAAGGAAACACTCAACATCGCACATGCCGGCGAGCCCCCGGCCGTCGCAGACCACAACCGCCCGGCCGCACGCCATGGCCTCCATCGCCGAAAGCGCCGAGGTAAACACGAGGTCGTAGTCCGGGAGCAGCCGTTCGGGCGCCTCCACGACGCGCCCCGCGGCTTGTCCCACGACATCGAGGTGGATGCCGCGCTGCGCGCACGCCGCGGTGATGGCGGCAACGTGTCCCTGGTTCTTCGCGAACGCGAGCGCCCGCTTGGGCCACGGGGGCAGCGCCGGCCCAGGAAGAAAACGGCGAATGTCCGGCACATTCAGGACGACGCGGACCCGGGCTTGCGGAATCCCGCTTTCCAGCGTCAGCCGGTCATGCACGGTTTCGTCGACGGCAACGTAACGGCGAACCGCGGGCAGCAAAGGCGGCGAGTCGTGCCAGGCCATGAAGTCATGGCAGACGAAGATGGCGGGCGACTCGGGGAACCGCGCCACCGCGATCAGCGTGGTCGGCAGATGATGCCCGTGAATGATGTCGACCGGCTGTGCGACGTTGGTCAAGTCCGTCACCACGGGGACGGACCCAGCCCGCAATTCGTCGGCGATCGGCCCGGACACCGGTGTGTAGACCAGCGGCTTGTGCCCCTGCCGGAGCAGTTCGAGCGCGATGTTGCGCGTCTGAATCTCGGTGCCCGTGCGCCCGCCCAGCGTGATGTTGGTCATCAGGACCGTGAGCGCCCGAGTCATGGTTCGTAGCCGAGTTCGACCAGCAGATCGCCAGCGACTGCAGCGAAAGCATCGCGCTCGGCCGATGTCATGACACCACGCCAGGCCAGCGCCCTTTCGGCAAGCGGTGGGCTCGTCGTCAGGCGTTGTTGGTCCAGCCTTTGACCGCGACCGACGATCAGGGTCCCGTCGCTGCGACGCCGTTCGGCATGCTCGGCCAATCGGGACGGGGTGTTCTCGAAGAACGTCAGCATCGCGGGCTGAAAGTCGAGCGCGATGTAGTGGCAGATTCGCCGCAACACGGATGGCGTATCGTGAATCAATTCCTCGTATCGCACCTCAAGGCAATGGGCCGGGCGGCTGTTCAGGCCGGCGGTCACCCATTCCTTCCAGTGGCTGGCGAGCGTCGCCATGTCCCGGCCGGGGGAGAACCAGGTCTTTCGCCAGGAAAGCGCGACGTCCCTGCCATCGCGGATCAGGTGGATGAAATGCGATTCCGGCAGCAGTTCGGCGATCTGCGGCATGCACCGCACGTAGCCGGGCGTCTTGTCGCCCCAGCGGTTCTTGGAGAACCGGCCCGCGTACAGCCGGTAAAAAGTCCTGAAGGCATTCGAAGCTGAAAAATCTTCGAGGCTTTCAAGAGCTTCGCGCCATGCGGCGGACGACAGGCTGAAGTCCTGCCAACCAGGGGCCTCGGCCGGAAATCGTTCAATGAACTCGGCGAACTCGGGCGCGCCAAGGCGCTGCAACACAGCCGGGTCGGCCGCCAGAAAGCCCGTTTCAGGCGGAATCGCCAGGTTTGGGTGAGCATCGAGCATGAAGCGCAGCAAGGTCGTGCCGGAACGCGGCGCTCCAACGATAATGGGCATCGGTTGATGAGCAGGTCGGGCATCGGCCAACATCATCCTGACGTGGTCCTCTCGAAAAGTCCGGCCGGGAATTATATGAGTCGCGTTCGCCCCACTCCATGACCTCCCTGCGCATCCTCGGCATCGACCCCGGCCTGCAGACGACCGGCTTTGGAGTGGTCGACGTCGCCGGACAGGCGCTGACCTACGTGGCCAGCGGCACCATCAGCACCTCGCATGTGGACCGCGGCAACCTGCCGGCGCGCCTGAAGGTGCTGTTCGACGGCATCGCCGAAGTCAGGGAACGCTACCGGCCCGACGTGGCGGCCGTCGAAATCGTGTTCGTGAACGTCAACCCTCAGGCGACGCTTCTGCTGGGCCAGGCCCGCGGCGCCTGCGTCACCGCGCTGGTGGCCTGCGACCTCGCGGTGGCCGAGTACACGGCGCTGCAGATGAAGCTTGCCGTCGCCGGCCACGGCAAGGCGGCCAAGGCCCAGGTGCAGGAGATGGTCAGGCGCCTGCTCAAACTGCCCGGCCTGCCGGGCAAGGACGCGGCCGATGCGCTGGGGCTGGCGATCACGCACGCGCACGCGGGCACGGCCATGGACCGGATCGCACAGGCCGCGCGCACCGCGCGCAAGACCAGCGGCATGTACGGGCGGGGCCGGGCCTATTGAACGGCGCGAGGGGCAGCGTCAAACCGGCGCTACCCCAACTGCTCCACGATCAGCACCGCGAAGAACGCGAACGCCGCGATCAGTGTCCACTTCAGGGTGATCAGCCCATAGCGCCGGTAATGGGCCTGGCCCGTGCCGGCATAAAAAGCGAAAAGCACTGCCGCCGCGAGCAGCAGCAGGAGCATCGCCCATCGGAATACCAGCATGGTTCACCAGGCCCGCGCCGGTTGCGCAAAGCCGGCGGGCGCCTGCCGCTC
>JAMPXR010000340.1 GCA_023701085.1 Ramlibacter sp.
ACCTGGAGCAACATCGCGGGGCGCGACATGTGGTTCTCGGTCGGCCGGCGCCCGACCACCGGCGGCGCGCACAGCCACCTGCGGGACAACAACCCCGCGCCCGGCACCGGCGGCGTGCCCTCGCTGCTGATCGACTACGCGTTCGACGGGATGACGCTCGGCTATGCACCGGACATCGACGGGCTGCCCGGCGCTTTCGGCAAGTTCTGCTACGGGCGCGGCTTCGAGAGCGGATTCCGCAACACCCCCGGCAACGCGATTTCCGATACCGACATGATCGGCCTGTCGCTGGTGCCCATAGACACCGACCAGCTGCGCGTCTGGCTGCAGTGGAACCGCGGCATGAACATCTTCGACGCGCCGTCGATGAGCAACACCTATTTCGGCAACACCATGCCGCGCACCAACCTGGGCGACATCGACTGGTACGGCGCCGGGGTGATGAAGATGTTCAAGGGCGTAGGCCCCGGCCGGCTCAACGTGTTCGCCGACGTCGCGATGAGCGTCACCCACCCCAGCCAGAACGTGTCGTCCCAATTCGGCTTCCAGGGCCTGCTCACCGGCGCGTTCTTCCAGCCCGAGGCGCCCCAGCGCAAGACCGGCACCGCGCTCGCCGTGGGCCTGCGCTACGACCTGCCGTCCAAGACCAAGCTGGGGTTCGAATACAACCGCGGCTCCAAGAACTGGATCACGTTCGCGCCGGCCGCCGACGACATGTGGACCTCCAAAGCCGGCGTGCGCGGCAACGTCTACGAGGTGTACGCGATCCAGGAGATCGACAGCACGCCGGTGGCCTCGCTCAAGAGCAAGGCGTTCTTCAAGCTCGGCGCCCGCTACTACGACTTCAAGTACACGGGCAGCAACAACTGGGTCGGCGCCCCGGTGCGCATCTCCGACGTGAATGGCCAGTTCATGACCCTCACGCCGCTCAAGCGCGCCTACGACGTCTATGCCACTTTCGAGGTGAAGTTCTGATTGACAGTGAAAAGGTGAGGACCATGAAGAGATGGCTTGCGGCAATGGTGTGGGCCGGTGCGCTGCTCGCGGGCGGCGCCGCCGTGGCCCAGGAGGTCACGATGGTGGGCGAGCTCAAGCGGATCGAGCTCGCGGCCGACCAGCGCTCGGCGGTCGCGACGCTCAAGAACGCGGCGAACGGCGAAGAAGTGAAGCTGACCGTCACCGACGATCTCACGCTGGACAAGTTCAAGGACAAGCGCATCGTCGAAGGCGACGAGATCCGGGCGCGTTACCAGACGAACGACGGGCGCAACGGAGCGAAATCGTTCAAGAAGACGGCCGGCTGCTGAGCGCCTCCTTCATCGCGCGGGCGCCCGCCCATTTGACACGGGCGGGTTCACGCCGGATCATGCGGATCCAGGAGCGGCAGCGATGAAGGTCACCATACTCGACGACTGGTTCGACACGCTGCGCACGCTCGAGTGCTTTCGCAAGCTGGCGGGGCACGAGGTGACGGTCTGGAACGACCATGTCGAGGATCTCGACGCGCTGGCGCGGCGGCTGCAGGACACCGAGGCGCTGGTCCTGATCCGCGAGCGCACCGCCGTCCGCGAGCCCTTGATCGCGCGCCTGCCGAACCTGCGCCTGATCAGCCAGCGCAGCGTCTATCCGCACATCGACGTCGAGGCCTGCACGCGGCGCGGCATCGTCATCTCGTCCGGCCAGCACCCGGACGCGCCTTCCTATGCGGCGGCGGAGCTGACCTGGGCGCTGGTCCTGGCCGCGATGCGCCAGATCCCGCAGCAGCAGGCGTCGCTGCGCGCCGGCCGCTGGCAGATGGGCGTGGGCTGGACATTGCGCGGCAAGACGCTGGGCATCTACGGCTACGGCCGCATCGGGGCCGCCGTGGCCGGCTACGGACGTGCCTTCGGCATGCGCGTGCTGGTCTGGGCGCGCGAGGCTTCGCGCCAGCGCGCGGCGGCCGACGGCCATGAAGTCGCGGCTTCGAAAGAGGCTTTCTTGGAAGCGAGCGACGTGCTGTCCCTGCACATGCGGCTGGTGGATGCCACCCGGTCCATCGTGACCGCGGGGGATCTGGCCCGCATGAAGCCTGGCGCCTTGTTCGTCAATACCAGCCGAGCCGCACTGGTGGAGCCCGGCGCGCTGGTGGCCGGCCTGCGTGCCGGCAGCCCCGCGGGCGCGGCGCTGGACGTTTACGAGCAGGAGCCTTTGCTCGACACCGGCGATCCGCTGTTGAACCTGCCCCATGTCGTGTGCACGCCGCATATCGGATTCGTCACGCGCGAGGAATACGAGGAACAGTTCGCCGACATCTTCGAGCAGGTGCTGGCATTCGCCGGCGGCAATCCGGTCAACGTGGTCAATCCGCAAGCCTTGGTCACGCGGTCCCCGGATGCGACGCCGACTCAACCGGAGCAGCGCGCATGAAACCATATGCCTATGGCCCCAAGTTCATGTGGAACCTGGACGCATCGGTCGGCAAGCTGGCCGCCAACAGCGACCCGGCCGACGTGGCGTTCATCCAGTGGTACTACACACTGGCAGCGAACTTTCATCTGACCAACCCGGAAAACAAGGCCATCTACAAGTACGTGAAGGTCACGGGGAGCTGTAACGGCCGCGACAACGACCCGCTGGCGGCGGCGATCATCGCCCAGCAACGTTCCATGAACCATCCGACGGTGGACGGCAAGGTCAGCGTGGTGACCGGAACGGGCAAGCTTGGCGCCTATGCCTACTTCCTGCTGCGCCTGGAGGCGCGCTTCGCGATCATGTGCCCGAACGCCTGGCCGCGCCTGGACCTGATCCCGAACTGCCCCCCCATCCTCATGGCCGTTTCGAAATTTTCCGTCCCGATCCTGACCGAGTTGGGCCAGTGAGCTTGCTGCCCTGAAGAACGGGGTCAGCCGCCGCGCGCCCGGCGCCGGGCGGCGGCCTCGGCCAAGTCGCGCAGCAACTCTTCGGTCTGCTCCCAGCCGATGCAGCCGTCCGTGATGGACACGCCCGGTTCCAGCGGAACGCCCGGACGCAGCTCCTGCCGGCCCGGCTTGAGGTGGCTCTCGACCATCAGGCCGAGCACGCGCTGCTCGCCGCCCGCGATCTGCGTCGCCATCTCCTGCGCGACCGCCACCTGGCGCGTGTAGTCTTTCGCGGAGTTCGCGTGCGAACAGTCCACCATCACCCGTTCCGAGACGCCCGCCTTGCGCAAGGCCGCGCAGGCGGCCTTGATGTCGGCCGCCGAATAATTCGGGCCGCGCGAGCCGCCGCGCAGGATGATGTGGCAATCGTCGTTGCCCATGGTCTCGAAGATCGCCACCTGCCCCATCTTGGTCATGCCCATGAAGGCATGGGGCGCGCGGCAGGCAATCAGGGCATCGGCCGCCAGCTGCACGCTGCCGTCCGTCCCGTTCTTGAAACCGATCGGGCAGCTCAATCCGGACGCGAGCTGGCGGTGGCTGGGGCTCTCGGTGGTGCGGGCGCCGATCGCGCCCCAGCTGATCAGGTCGACGATGTACTGCGGGCTGAGCAGATCGAGGAACTCGGTGGCGGCCGGCAGGCCCATCTGCGCGATCGCCAGCAGCAGCTCGCGGGCGCGCCGCAATCCCTCGTTGATCTGGAAACTGCCGTCCAGGCGCGGATCGTTGATGAAGCCCTTCCACCCGACCGTGGTGCGGGGCTTCTCGAAATACACCCGCATCACCAGCAGCAGCTCGCGCTCAACCTGTGGGGCCAGCGCGCGCAGGCGGTGCGCGTACTCCAGCGCCTGGCCGCTGTCGTGGATGGAACAGGGGCCGACCACCACCAGCAGCCGCGGGTCCTGTCCGCGCACGATGGCCGCGATCTTGCGCCGGCTCTCCTCCACGAAGAGCTGTTCCGGTTCGCCCACCGGCAGTTCGTACTGGAGCAGGGCCGGCGAAATGAGGGGCCGCACGTCGCGGATGCGCACGTCC
>JAMPXR010000341.1 GCA_023701085.1 Ramlibacter sp.
CAGCGACCACGGCATCATGCTGCGCACGCTGCAGGACTCGGTCATCGAGGACAACGTGGTGGCGGGCAACGCGCGCGGCTTCTTCATCTACGACGTCGAGTACGCGCAGCTCAAGGGCAACCTGGTGGTGAACAACCACGTCGGCGTGCACCTTGCCGCCGGCTCCACGCGTAACCGTGTCGAGGGCAATGACTTCATCGCCAACCGCGAACAGGTGCGCTATATTGGCGCGCGCGACGAAACCTGGGGCGCCGACAGCGGCAACCACTGGGACAACTACCTGGGCTGGGATCGCGACGGCAACGGCCGTGGCGACGTGCCTTACGAGGCCAACGACCTGGTCGACCGGCTGGTGTGGCGCCACCCATCGGCGCGGCTGCTGCTGGCCAGCCCGGCGGTTCAGGCGCTGCGGCTGGTGGGCCAGCAGTTTCCGATGCTGCGCGTGCCCAGCGTCGTCGATCCGAAGCCGCGCATGCGCCCGACGCACAAGACATGGACGGACTGGAATGCAAAACGGCACCCTTCTGCGCGCTGAGACCGCGATCACGCTGCGCGGCGTGGTCAAGCACTTCGGTGCGGTGCGCGCCGTGGACGGCGTCGACCTCCAGGTGCCGCGCGGCGAGGTGTTCGGCCTGATCGGCCACAACGGCGCCGGCAAGAGCACGCTGTTCAAGATGATGCTCGGCCTGGTGGCCCCGAGCGCCGGCGAGATCCTGATCCAGGGCTCCCCGGTGGCCGGGCGCGGCTTTCGCGCCGTCCGCCGCGGCATCGGCTACCTGCCGGAAAACGTGGTGCTGTACGACAACCTCAGCGGACTGGAGACGCTGCGCTATTTCGCGCGCCTGAAGGACGTGGCGCCGCGCGAATGCGAGGCGGCGCTGGAGCGGGTCGGTCTGGCGCAGGCGGCCGGCCGCCCCGTGCGCGAATACAGCAAGGGCATGCGGCAGCGGCTGGGGTTCGCGCAGGCGCTGCTCGGCCGTCCGCAGGTGCTGTTCCTGGACGAGCCGACCACCGGGCTGGACCCGGAAGCGATCCGCATGTTCTACGCCATCCTGCGCCAGCTGCGCGGCGAGGGCGTCACGACGATCCTGAGCTCGCACATCCTCGCCGAAGTGCAGGAGCGCGTCGACCGGCTGGCCATCATGAGCGCCGGGCGGGTGCAGGCGTTGGGCAGCGTGCAGCAGCTGCGCGACCAGATGGACCTGCCGCTGCGCCTGGAACTGCAGGCCAGCGACGAGGGCATCGCCGCCGTGCGTGCGGCGCTGGCGCGGCTGCCTGTGGCCGATCAGGTCTGGCTGGGCGCGCGCCTGCAGGCCCGCTGCCCGCGTGCGGCCAAGATGGAAGTGCTGGCGGGCCTGGCCGGACTCGGCAGCGTGGTCGTCGACCTGAAGGTCCACGAGCCTTCGCTCGAGGACGTGTTCTTCGGCCTGGATTGATCGCGCGCGGCGTCATGGAGAATCCGGTGACGATCTTTCACACCAATAATTTCGTTCCGGCCGGGCCGGGGGGTGCCGGCCACTTCGCGAGCACCGCCCGGGCGCCGGCGATCGAGGCGCGCCAGATCCTCGCGATCGCGCACAAGGAACTGCGCGACCGGCTGCGCAACCGCTGGGTGCTCGCCGTCGCCCTGGTGTTCACCGTCTTCGCGCTGGTCATCGCCTACTTCGGCGGCGCGCAGCAGGGCGCGGTGGGGCTGCGTTCCATCGAGTTCACCATCACCAGCCTGGTCAGCCTGGTGATCTACCTGATTCCGCTGATCGCGCTGCTGCTGGGCTTCGACGCCATCGTCGGCGAGCGCGAACGCGGCTCGCTGGACCTGCTGCTCGCGCTGCCGATCACGCGCCTGGAACTGCTGCTGGGCAAGTACCTGGGCCTGGCCGCGGCGCTGACGCTGTCCACCCTGGCCGGCTTCGGACTGGTCGCGGCGGTGCTGGCGGCGCAGACCGGCACGGCCGGCCTGGCGCCTTACGCCGGCTTCATGGGCAGCTCGGTGCTGCTGGGCCTGGCCTTCCTCAGCCTCGCGGTGATGCTGTCGGTGATGGCGGCCGACCGCACGCGCGCCTCCGGACTGGCCATCGCCACCTGGTTCTTCTTCGTGCTCGTGTTCGACCTGCTGCTGCTGGGCCTGCTGGTGGCCAGCGGCGGCGAAGCCGGCACCGAGTGGTTCCCCTACCTGCTGCTGCTGAACCCGGCGGACGTGTTCCGCATCCTCAATGTCTTTTCCCTGGACGACGTGCGCACCTTGTACGGGCTCACCAGCATCGTGCCCGCCGCCCTGGCCAAACCCTGGCTGATGGCGCTGGTGATGCTCGGCTGGATCGCCGGGCCGCTGGCCATCGCCAGCTGGAGATTCCGCCCATGAAACTCAGCCGCCGAACCTTCCTGCTGGCCGCCGGCGCCGCCCCCGTGCTGCCGCTGCTGGGCTGCGGCAAGTCCGACACGGCAGCCGCCGTCGCGCCGGTCGAGATTGACTCTGCCACCGCCTGCGAACTCGACGGCATGCTGCTGGCCGACTACCCCGGACCCAAGGCGCAGATCCATTACGCCGGCACGGCCGCCCCGGTGTTCTTCTGCGACACGGTGGAGATGTTCGCGGCGCTGCTGCGGCCGGAACAGGTGCGCGCGGTGCGGGCCGTGTTCGTGCAGGACATGGGGCGCGCCGACTGGGACAAGCCGCGCGGCCACTGGTTCGACGCGCGCAGCGGCATCTACGTGGTGGGCAGCCGCCGGCATGGCTCGATGGGGCCGACCATCGCCAGTTTTGCGGCCGAAGCGGACGCCAAGAAGTTCGCCTCGGAGTACGGCGGCAAGGTGTTGCCCTACGCCGAGGTCAAGCCCGAAATGGCGGACCTCGGCGGCGGCGCCGGACAGGACACGAAAATGTAATTGCCGCCGCGCGCGGCCTCAGGCGGCGCTGCCGGGACGCGTGCGCTGGACCCGGATCACCGAGGGCGTGCGCCGCAGCGCGCGCATCGCCGATTCCAGGTGGTGCAGGTCGCGCACGGCCACGATGAAGCGCAGGTCGGTGGCGTCCTGCGCCCGCTCGTCTCCCATGTCCACGTGCGTGATGTCGGCTTCGGCGCCGGCCAGCGCCGAAGCCACGCGCGCCAGCACGCCCTTGCCGTTCTCGACTGACACCAGCAGGCCGGTCTCGAACGGCCGCACGGGCTCGTCCGCCCATTCCACGCTGATGAAGCGCTCGCTGTCCTTGTGCTGCAGGCGCCTGGCCACGGCGCAGTCCTCGGTGTGCACCACCAGGCCCTCGCCGCGCCCCAGGTAGCCCACGATCGCGTCGCCCGGCACGGGCCGGCAGCAGGTGGCGAACTGGACCGAGGCGTTCTCGCTGCCGTCCAGGGTGATTTCGCCCTGGGACACGTTCTCGTGGGCGGTGTAGCGCTCGCGCGAGATCAGCAGCGCGTCGGGCTTCTGGCCGCGTTCGGCCAGCATGGTGACCAGCCGCTTGGCCACGATGCTGGCGATGCGCTTGCCCAGGCCGATGTCGGTGAGCAGTTCGGCGCGGCTGCGGTTGCCGGTGAAGCGCAGCAGCCGTTCCCAGATCGGGCGGTTGTCCTCGTCGTCGGCCGGCAGCTTTTCCATGCCCTCGGCGCGCAGCGCCTGGGTGAGCAGCTTCTCGCCCAGGTCCAGCGACTCGGCCTGCGCCAGCGACTTCAGGTGATGCCTGATCTTGGAGCGGGCGCGGCCGGTGCGCACGAACCCGAGCCAGGCCGGGTTGGGCGTGGAGACCGGCGCCGTCACCACCTCCACCACGTCGCCGTTCTTGAGCTCGGTGCGCAGCGGCACCTGCAGCCCGTTGATCCGGGCCGCCACCGTGCGGTCGCCGATGTTGCTGTGGATCGCGTAGGCGAAATCGACCACGGTCGCGCCGCGCGGCAGGGCCATGATCTGGCTCTTGGGCGTGAACA
>JAMPXR010000342.1 GCA_023701085.1 Ramlibacter sp.
ATGTAGCCGTCGGCGTCGATGGTGGCCACGTCGCCCGTGGGGAACCAGCCGTTCACCAGCGGGTCGCCGCCCTCGCCCTTGAAGTATTCGCGGATCACCCAGGGGCCCTTGACGTACAGGTCGCCCGGGGTCTTGCCGTCCCAGGGCAGATCGCCCCCGCCCTCGCCGACGATCTTCATGTCCACGCCATAGATCGCGCGGCCCTGCTTCAGGCGAATCTTCGTCTGTTCTTCCGGCGCCATCGTCAGGTGCTTGTTCTTCAGCGTGCACAGCGAGCCCAGCGGGCTCATCTCCGTCATGCCCCAGGCATGCAGCACCTCGACGCCATACTCGTCGCGGAACGCATGGATCATGGCCGGCGGGCAGGCTGCGCCGCCGATCACCGTGCGCTTGAGGCTGGAGAAGCCCAGCTTGTTGGACTTCACGTGGGTGAGCAGCATCTGCCAGATGGTGGGAACGCCGGCCGCGTAATTGACGCGCTCGGCCTCCATCAGCTCGTAGATCGACTTGCCGTCCATGGCCGGGCCGGGAAGCACCAGTTTGGCGCCCACCAGGGCGGCCGAGTACGGAATGCCCCAGGCGTTGACATGGAACATCGGCACCACCGGCAGCACCGCGTCGCGCGCCGACAGGCTCATCACGTCCGGCAAGGCGGCCGCGTAGGCGTGCAGGACCGTCGAGCGGTGGCTGTACAGCGCGCCCTTCGGATTGCCCGTGGTGCCGCTGGTGTAGCACATGCTCGATGCCGTGTTTTCGTCGAAGCTCGGCCATTCGTAGGTCGCCGGCTGGCCGCCGATCCACGCTTCGTAGCTCACCAGCTTGGGGATGCCGCTGTCCTTGGGCAGCTTGTCGGCGTCGCACAGCGCCACGTACTGCCGGATCGTGGGGCAGTGCGCATGGATCGCCTGCACCAGCGGCAGGAAGCTCATGTCGAAGCACAGGACCTGGTCCTCGGCGTGGTTGGCGATCCAGGCGATCTGCTCCGGATGCAGCCGGGGGTTGATGGTATGGAGCACCCGACCCGAACCACTGACGCCGAAATACAGCTCCAGGTGGCGGTAGCCGTTCCACGCCAGCGTGGCGACCCGGTCGGAAAACAGCAGGTTCATGCCATCCAGGGCGTTGGCCAACTGGCGGGAACGGGCCGCCACGTCGCGCCAGGTGTAGTGATGGATATCCCCCTCGACCCGCCGCGAGACCACTGCCGCGTCGCCATGGTGGCGCTGCGCGAAATCGATCAGCGATGAGATCAGGAGTGGTTGGTCTTGCATCAAACCCAGCATGCGTTCTCCTTGGACCGTTGTGTTCGGGGTGCCTATCGTAGTGCCTGGCGCGCGCGATGGATAGCGGCCCGCTTCGCCTGCGAGACAGCTGGCCGGGCGCCCCTGTGCCTACGAGTTGAACGTCAGGGAAACCGTGGTGCCCTGGCCCAGGCAGGACTCGATGGCGATGGCGCCGCCGATCGAGCGCATGACGCGATGGCAGAACATCAGGCCCATGCCGTTTCCGCCGGCATGGGCGCGGGTCGTGACCGGCTCGTGGGTGAGCCGGGCCAGCACCTCGGGCGCGATGCCGGGCCCGTTATCGGAAAAACGTATGCATCCGCGCCGGGCGCCGGTGCGCGCCCCGGCCTCGGTATCCACCTCGATACGCAGGGCGGGCCCTGGACTCCCACGCAAGGCCATCAATGCGTTTTTCGCCAGCGTGCACAGCACCAGGTAGAGCAGGTCGCGCCGGCCCGGCAGGTTGAAGTCCTCCCGCACCCCGCTGCTGACCAGGGAGCGCTCGTTTTCCTCGAAGGGGTATTCGTCGAGCAGGGCATGGACCAGGCTGCTGGCGCTCACGGC
Organism: Ramlibacter sp.; assembly: GCA_023701085.1. GTDB lineage: Bacteria > Pseudomonadota > Gammaproteobacteria > Burkholderiales > Burkholderiaceae_C > Ramlibacter. Next base: position 1,848 of record JAMPXR010000342.1, read on the forward strand.
CTGCGGGGGCGCCCCCGGGTAGGCGTCGCGGGCCGACTGCACGAAGGTGGAAACCAGCGACTGGCAGTACAGGGCGCGCCGTTCGGCCCGCTCGAGGGCAGCCATCAGTTCCCCCGGATGGTCTTCGGCGAACTGCACGGTTCCCGGCGCGGCGCCGGGAGGCGGGGCCACCCAGCGGGCCGCCACCGCGCTGACGCAGCCCCGGACCGTCGCCAGCGGGGTGTTGAGCTCGTGCGCGAAAAAGCCCAGGGTCTCGCGCATCGCCGCGGCCCGCCCGTCGTTCAAGGCCCGCTCGAACGCCTGGGCCCGGTGCAGGGCGACGGCCTCGCGCAGCGCATCGCGCGTGAGCGCGTCGTCCAGCGGCTTTTCCAGGATGCGCAGCACCTTGCCCACGTTGACGGCGGCCATCGCCACTTCCTTGCCGGCATAGGCCGTCGCCAGCACGCGGACCAGGTGCCGGTGGTCGCGCTGCACGGCCTGCAGCAATTTCATCCCGTCGCGCTCGGGCATGCGGTAGTCGGTGACCAGCACGGCGAACCGGTCGCCGCGCTCGCCCAGGACCTCCAGCGCTTCGGTGGCGCCGGCGGCCGTCACCACCTCGAACTCGTCCTGAAAGGTGCGGGCGAACCACTTGCGGGACGTGGATTCATCATCGACGAACAGGACGGCGCCCGCTTCGTCATCGGATGGATGGATGGTGAGCATGGCCGTATTCCTCAGACCGCCGCCGCCGCGGCCGCCGATGGCTTCGCACCGTACGCCCGCAAGGCCGTTTCGGCGCAAGCCGCGGCCGACTTGATCTGTGCCAGCCACTGCGGGTCGTCCGGCCACGCGCGTGCCTCGATCATGGCGACATAAAACCGGCGCACCAGACGATGCAAGGCCTGCGTCCCCGCCTCGCCGCTCATTCCCAGCAGCGAATGCAGGGCATCGATGGTGTCCTCCAGGTGTCCTGCGGCGGCGCCGCGCTCGACGGCCGCGACCAGGCGTGCAATCTCGGGCAGATAGTCGCTCAGCAGTTCGTCCAGGATGCCGATGCGGCGGAAGCTCTCCAGTCGCTCCCGGTTGAGCAACTCGCCCTGTCCGGCGGCGGCCCCGTCGGGCAGGGCCGGCTGCATCGGCGCCGGTCCCGGTGTTCCGCCCACCAGGCGTCCCAGCGTGGCGTAGAGCGTGGCCGGATCGACCGGCTTGGTGATGAAGTCGTTCATTCCCGCGGCCCGCGCAGCCATTACGGTCTGCTCATCCGAATGGGCGGTCAGTGCGACGATGGGCGTGTCGCGCCACGGCGCGCGGCTGGCGCGGATGGCTTGCGCGGTTTCCAGGCCGCTCATGCCGGGCATGTTGATATCCAGAAGGATGGCGTCCCAGCGGTCGGACGCGGGCAACTGCTCCAGGACGGACGGCCCGTGGGGCGCCTGCACGACCGTCGCCCCCGCGTGCTGAAGATAGGCAGCGACCGCCAGGCGATTGAATGCGCTGTCGTCGGCCAGCAGGATACGGCGGCCCGCCAGCGGCGTCGCGTCGGCCCGCGCCCGCAGGGCGGCATGCGCCAGCGCCTGCTGCAATGACTGCAGCAGTGGCAGTTGCGTGCAGGGCTTGCCGACAAATCCGTCCATGCCGGCTTTTTGCGTCTTCACGACCGCCAGATGGGCCGGCTCGCTGGTATGCGCGACGATGGCCACCTCGCGATTGGCGGGCGCGGCGCCTTGGCGGATCTGCTGGGCCAGCGCGTAGCCGTCCAGCAGGGGCATGTTCAGGTCCAGCAGCACGAGGTCGTAGACCTGCCGGCCGAGCATCTCCAATGCCCGCTGCCCGTTCGTTGCTTCCTCCAGCGTCGCACCGAGCACCTGCAGCTTGTGGCGGGTGGTGATGCGCTGGGCCGCGTCGTCGTCCACGATCAGCAAACGCCGGCCGGCGAACGCGCTGCGGGCGCGCTCTATCGCCGCCTTGCGATGGCGCTCGCTTTCCTGCGGGCTGACCGGCGGAAAGCTCAGCGTGAATTCAGTGTAGGCCCCGTCCACGGACTCGCAGCGGATCTGGCCGCCGAAGCTGCGCATCACACGCTGGCAATACGC
>JAMPXR010000343.1 GCA_023701085.1 Ramlibacter sp.
CCCGGCGAGCTTGAGGCGCTGCGATTCGCCGCCCGACAGGGTCGGCACCGGCTGGCCCAGCTTCACGTATTCGAGCCCCACGTCCACGATCGGCTGCAGCGCGCGCATCACCTCGCGGTCGTTCGCGAACAGCGACGCCGCCTCGCTCACGGTGAGGTCCAGCACGTCGGCGACGTTCAGCGCGCGGGAATTGGAGTCTGACCCCACCGCCTGTTCCATGCTCCTTCTTTCGATGGTCACTTCCAGGATCTCGGGCCGGTAGCGCTTGCCGTCGCAGTCGGGGCAGCGCAGGTAGACGTCCGACAGGAACTGCATTTCCACGTGCTCGAACCCTGAGCCGCCGCAGGTGGGACAACGGCCGTCGCCGCTGTTGAAACTGAACTTGGACGAGGTGTAGCCGCGCTGCCGGGCCAGCGCCGCGCCGGCGAAGATTTCGCGGATGCCGTCCCAGGCGCCGACATAGCTGGCCGGGTTGGAGCGCGCCGTCTTGCCGATCGGCGACTGGTCCACGAACACCACGTCACCCAGATGATCGGCCCCCAGCATGCGGTCGTGCAGGCCCGGCGTTTCGGTGGCCTTGCCGAAGTGGCGCGCCAGGGCCGGGGCCAGCACGTCCTGGATCAGCGTCGACTTGCCCGAGCCCGAGACGCCGGTCACGCAGACCAGCCGCTGCAGCGGGAACTCCAGCGCCAGGTTCTTCAGGTTGTGCTGGCGCACGCCCTCCAGGATCAGGCGCGGCGTCGCGTCGGTCACGGCGCGCTTGAAGCCCATCCCCACGTGTTTGCGCGCGCCCAGGTAGGCGCCGGTCAGCGTGTCGGCGTGGCGCAGCGCGTCGGTCGCGCCGTCGAACACGATGCGCCCGCCGCGCTCGCCGGGCCCGGGGCCCATGTCGATGATGCGGTCGGCCGCCAGCATCACGGCCGGGTCGTGTTCCACCACCACCAGCGTGTTGCCAGCGTCGCGCAGCCGCCGCATCGCCTCGGTGATGCGGTGCATGTCGCGCGGGTGCAGGCCGATGCTGGGCTCGTCGAGCACGAACAGCGTGTTCACCAGCGAAGTGCCCAGCGCGGTGGTCAGGTTGATGCGCTGCACCTCGCCGCCGGACAGCGTACGGCTCTGCCGGTCCAGCGTGAGGTAACCGATGCCGACGTCCACCAGGTACTTCAGGCGCGTGGTGATTTCCTCGAACAACAGCTTGAGCGCCTGCAGATCGCCCTGTCCGACGTGGGCTTCGGTGCCGGGCTCGATGCGGTCGAAGAAGCGCCGCAGCCGCTCGATCGGCATCAGCATCAGGTCGTGCAGGCAAAGACCCGGCAGCGCTTCCAGCTGTTCGCGCGTCCACGTCACGCCCGCGGGCATGAAACGCCGCGCCGGGTCCAGCACCGCATCCGCGTCCTCGCGGCTGCCCAGGCGCCACAGCAGGCTCTCGGTTTTCAGGCGCGCCCCGCCGCAAGTCTCGCAAGGCGTGTAGCTGCGGTACTTGGACAGCAGCACGCGGATGTGCATCTTGTACGACTTGGTCTCCAGGTATTCGAAGAAGCGCCGGATGCCGTACCACTGCTTGTTCCAGTTGCCTTCCTTGTAGCTGGGCGTGCCGTGGATCACCCAGTGCTGCTGTTCCGGCGTGAGCTTGTACCAGGGGGTGTCGCGCGGAATGCCGGCGGTTTCCGCGTGGCGCATCAGGTCGTCCTGGCATTCCGCCCAGGCCGGCGTCTGGATCGGCTTGATGGCGCCGGCGCGCAGCGTGAGCTTTTCGTTGGGGATGACCAGTCCGTAGTCCACGCCGATGACGCGGCCGAATCCGCGGCAGGCCGGGCATGCGCCCACCGCGGAATTGAAGGAGAACATCGACGGAATCGGATCGGCGTAGCGCAGATCGCTGTCCGGACAATGCAATCCCGTGGAGAACTTCCAGACGACGGTGTCATCCCCGCGCAGGTCGGGAGCCGAGGCACTCGAATTGGGGTCTGACCCCAATTCTTGAAACTTCTGCGGTGACGCCGTCGCCGCGTACACCGCCATCCGGCCCGCGCCGCGCTTGAGGGCCACCTCGATCGCCTCGATGGCGCGCGCCTTCTCGACGGCATGCAGGCGGAAGCGGTCGGCGACCACGTCGAGCACCTTGCGCGGGCCGGTCGGCGTGGCGACTTCGCGCTCGGCCTGCACCCGCGTGAAGCCGCTCGCGGCCAGCCATTGCTGCACCTCGTCGGCCGTCGTGCCCGCGGGCAGTTCGACCGGGAAGGTGAGCACGAGCCGCGGATCGGCGGCTTGCGTGCGCGCCAGCAGTTCCTCGTAGATCGTCTCCGGCGTGTCGTGCCGCACCGGCAGCGCCGTCTGGCGATCGAACAACTGGCCCGCGCGCGCGAACAGCAGCTTCAGGTGGTCGTTGAGCTCCGTCATGGTGCCCACCGTGGAGCGCGAGGACCGCACCGGGTTGGTCTGGTCGATCGCGATCGCGGGCGGCACGCCCTCGACCCGGTCCACCGCCGGCTTGTCCATGCGGTCCAGGAACTGGCGCGCGTAGGCCGAGAAGGTTTCGACGTAGCGCCGCTGCCCCTCCGCGTAAAGGGTGTCGAACACCAGGCTCGACTTGCCCGAGCCGCTGGGGCCGGTGACCACCGTGAGCTGGCCGGTGCGCAGATCGAGGTCGAGGTTCTTGAGGTTGTGCTGCCTGGCGCCGCGGATGCGGATCAGTCCCTGGGTCATACGGCCGTCTATTTCTGGAGTTGGCCGAATATTTTAGGGACCGCCGCCGCCCGCTTCTTCACCGGGGTCTTGCGGGCGGGACGTGCTGCCCCCGACGCGGTTCCGAATGCGACGTCGCGGGGTCACGCCCCGCCCTGCCGGCGCCCTACCTGGCCGGTGCGGCCGGCGCCGGCGCGTGTACCGCTTCGGCGCCGTGCTTCTCGCCGCCGATGTCGAGATTGTCCCCGCCCTTCATGATGACGAACATCGCCAGTCCGGCGAACACCACGAATCCGACACCGATCTTCCACATGACATTCTCCAGAGAGGTTCGAAGCTTTCGACAAAGGGCCCGCAAGCGCAGGCCCTTCAGCGAAGGCTTCAGTCCCTTGCGTAGATGTCGACGCTCTTCGTTTCCTTGATGAACAGCGTGCCGATCACGAAGGTCATCGCGGCGATGATGATCGGGTACCACAGGCCGTTGTACATGTTGCCGGTCTGCGCCACGATCGCGAAGGCCGTGGTGGGCAGCAGGCCGCCGAACCAGCCGTTGCCGATGTGGTAGGGCAGGCTCATCGAGGTGTAGCGGATGCGCGTCGGGAACAGTTCCACCAGCATCGCTGCGATCGGGCCGTACACCATGGTCACCAGGATCACCAGGTAGGTCAGGATCAGCACCACCGTGAACTTGTCGATCTTGGCCGGGTCGGCCTTGCTCGGGTAGCCCGCGGTCTTCAGCACGTCGGCCACGCCCTTCTTGAACTCGGCGTCCTTCTTCCTGGCTTCGTCGGCGGGCAGGCCCTTGCTGCTGTAGCCGGTAATCACGGTTTCACCGATCTTGATGGTGGCGGGGGTGCCCTTCGCGGCTTCGGCGTTCTCGTAGCTCACCGACGCGCCGGCCAGCACCTGCTTGGCGATGTCGCACGAGCTGGTGAACTTGGCGGTGCCGGTCGGGTTGAACTGGAACGAGCACTCGCCGGGGTCCGCCGTCACGACGACCTTGTTCTTGGCCTGCGCGGCGGCGAGGTCGGGATTGGCGGCCTTGGTCAGCGCGCCGAACACCGGGAAGTAGCTGATGGCGGCGAGCAGGCAGCCGGCCATGATGATGGGCTTGCGGCCGATCTTGTCGGACAGCGCGCCGAACACGATGAAAAAGGGCGTGCCGATCACCAGCGACAGGGCGACCAGGATGTTGGCGGTGGCGCCGTCGACCTTGAGCGCCTGCGTCAGGAAGAAC
>JAMPXR010000344.1 GCA_023701085.1 Ramlibacter sp.
CGCACCTGGATGCCGAAGCGCGCCAGCAGGTTCAGCGTGATCTCGACGTACGGCTTGGAGATCAGTTCGCCCGCGACTTCGATCACGACGTCGTCGCGCGCCACCAGCGGCAGCGCCATCAGCAGCGCCGTGAGGAACTGGCTGGAAACGTCGCCGCGCACCCGGATGGGAGCCGCCAGCGACAGGTGGGGCGGGCGGATGCGCAGCGGCGGATAGCCGGCGACGCCCAGGTATTCGATGTCGCAGCCCAGCTGGCGCAGCGCGTCGACCAGGTCCCCGATCGGGCGCTCGTGCATGCGGGCCACGCCGCTGAGTTCGAACTCGCCGCCGCTGACCGCGAGCGCGGCGGTCAGCGGACGCATCGCCGTGCCGGCATTGCCGAGGAACAGCCTGGCATGGGAGGCGGGCGCTTGCCCGCCCAGACCCGTAATCTCCACGGCCGCGCCGCTGTGCCGGACGCCGCAGCCCAGGGTGCGCAGCGCATCGAGCATGATGCGCGTGTCGTCCGAATCGAGCAGGTCGTGCACCGTGGTGGTTCCGCCGCTCAGCGCGGCCAGCAGCAGCACGCGGTTGGAAATGCTCTTGGAGCCCGGCAGCAGCAGCTCGCCCGCGGCGCTTTCGAGGGCCGGGACGTCGAGGTATTCGGTGGAAAACATCAGGCCTGAAGCCGCCCGCCTGCCGAGCCAGGGCGACGCCGGGCCGCAGGCGGCGCGATCTTCCTCATTTCTTGGGCACGCCCATGCGCCACTGCGCGCGCGCGTCGCTCGCGAGGGCGACCAGCGCCTCCAGCGAGTCGCCGTCGCCCGAATCGATGAGCAGCTCCATCTGCTTCAAGGTGCGCTGGAAAATGTCCGACTGGGCCAGCAGCTCGTGCTTGTTGGCCAGCAGGATGTCGCGCCACATCTTGGGGTCGCTGGCCGCGATGCGCGTGAAGTCGCGAAACCCGGGCCCCGCCAGCGAAAGGTACTGGTCGCCCTGTTCCTGGCCGGTCACCGAATTCATCAGCGCGAAGGAAATCAGGTGGGGCAGGTGGCTCACCGCCGCGAACGCGGCGTCGTGCGCTTCGGGCGCCATCTGCTGAACCCGGCAGCCCAGGCTCTCCCAGACCCGCACCGCATCGCGCAGCTGGACCGCCTCGGTGCGGTCGATCGGAGTGAGGATGACCTGCTTGCCGGCGTACAGCTCCGCGTCCGCGTGTTCGACCCCGGACAGCTCCTTGCCCGCGATCGGGTGGCAGGGCACGAAGGAGCCGACGTGGTCGCGCAGCACCCGGCGGGCGGCGTCGATCACGTCGCGCTTGGTCGAGCCCACGTCCATGATCAGCATCTTGTCGGTGACGAGGTGCCGGATCGCCTTGAGCGTCGCTTCGGTGGCCGCCACCGGCACCGCCAGCAGCACGATGTCCGCGCCCGACACCGCGAGCAGCGCCGACGGCGCCTCGACGTCGATCACGCCCATCGCCCGGGCGCGCTCGGTCGTCGACGGCGACTTGCTGTAGCCGACGACGCGCTTGACCAGTCCGGCGCGCTTGAGCGCGAGCGCGAATGACCCGCCCATGAGGCCGCAGCCGATCAGACCCAGTTGTTCAAACATGCTTCGTCATGCCCGCGGCGGCGGGGATCCAGGTTGCGCGAAGGCGCTCGGCTACGGGGACGCTTCGGATTCCCGCCTTCGCGGGAATGACGGGTGTGGGAGGCCGGGCGCTGGCGGCCGCGGGGATGACGGGTATGCGCATTAATCTCCCACCGGATACGTGCCCAGCACCTTGTAGAAGGCGCAGAGGGACTCCAGGTCATGCAGCGCGGCCGCGACATGGGGCTGCGATGGATGCCCTTCGACATCGATATAAAAATAGTATTCCCACTGCCCCGAGCGGGCGGGCCGCGACTCGAATCGCGTCATGGACACGCCGTGGCGCTTGAGCGGCACCAGAATGTCGTGCACCGCGCCCGGCCGGTTCGGCACGGACACCACCAGGCTCACGCAGTCCCGGCCGGTGGCCCGGGGCGCGTCCAGGACCTGCGGCAGGCACACCACGGCGAAGCGGGTGCGGTTGAACGCGGCGTCCTGGATCGCATGCGCCGCGATGTGCAGGCCGAATTCGCTGGCGGCGCGCTCGCTGCCGATGCCGGCCCAGGCCGGGTTTCCCGCGGCCAGCCGCGCGCCCTCGGCGTTGCTGGAAACGGCCCGGCGTTCGGCGCCCGGAAGATGCTTGTTCAGCCAGCTTTGGCATTGCGCCAGCGCCTGCGCGTGCGCCAGCACCACTTCGATTCCGTCGGTGGAACGCGCCAGGCGCAGCAGGTGGTGGCGCACCAGCAGGCTGACCTCGCCGACGATGTGCAAAGGCGAGTTCAGCAGCAGGTCCAGCGAGCGCGTGACCACGCCTTCGCTGCTGTTTTCCACCGGCACCACCCCGAAGTCGGCCGTGCCGGCGGTCGCGGCGTGGAACACCTCGTCGAAGGTGACGCAGGGCACATGCTCGATGCTGGAGCCGAAGAACTGCACCGCCGCCTGTTCGCTGAAGGTGCCGGCGGGTCCGAGATAGGCCACGCGCTGCGGCGCCTCCAGGGCGCGGCATGCCGACATGATCTCGCGCCAGATGGTGGCGACGTTGCCGGCCTTCAGGGGGCCGGGGTTGGCGGCCTGCAAGCCGTTGATGACCTGGGCCTCGCGCTCGGGCCGGAATACCGGCGAGCCCTCGGCGCGCTTGATCTCGCCGACCTCGCCGGCCAGGGCGGCGCGCCGGTTCAGCAGGGCCAGCAGCTCGCGATCGACGGCATCGATCGCGGCGCGGATGGCGCTCAGGTCCTGCGCCATCAGCTTTCGCCCGCCGGGTTCGCGCCGTCCGCGGCGTCCCCATCGGCGTCGGCTGCGGCCGCATCGTTCTCGACGATGCGCTGCAGGCCGCTGAGCTTGGAGCCCTCGTCCAGGCCGATCAGCGTGACGCCCTGGGTGGCGCGGCCGAGCTCGCGGATCTCGCTCACCCGGGTGCGCACCAGCACGCCCTTGTCGGTGATCAGCATGATCTCGTCGTCGGCATGCACCAGCGTGGCGGCGACCACCTTGCCGTTGCGCTCGCTCTGCTGGATGGCGATCATGCCCTTGGTGCCGCGGCCGTGCCGGGTGTATTCCACGATGCTGGTGCGCTTGCCGTAGCCGTTTTCGGTGGCGGTGAGCACGCTTTGCTGCTCGTCCTCCGCGACCAGCATGGCGATCACGCCCTGCCCGTCTTCCAGCGACATGCCCCGTACGCCGCGGGCGTTGCGGCCCATCGGCCGGACGTCGTTTTCGTCGAAACGCACCGCCTTGCCCCCGTCGGAAAAGAGCATCACGTCGTGCTTGCCGTCGGTGAGCGCGGCGCCGATGAGATAGTCGCCCTCGTCCAGGTCGACGGCGATGATACCGGCCTTGCGCGGATTGCTGAATTCGTCCAGCGCGGTCTTCTTCACGGTGCCCATGGAGGTCGCCATGAAGACGTAGTGGTCCGCCGGGAAGCTGCGGAATTCGCCCGTCAGCGGCAGCACCACGTTGATCTTCTCGCCGTCGGCCAACGGGAACATGTTGACGATGGGCTTGCCGCGCGACCCGCGCGAGCCCGCCGGCACTTCCCAGACCTTGAGCCAGTACATGCGCCCGCGGTTGGAGAAGCACAGGATCCAGTCATGGGTGTTGGCGATGAACAGCTGGTCGACCCAGTCGTCTTCCCGCGTCGCGGTGGCCTGCTTGCCGCGTCCGCCGCGCTTTTGCGCGCGGTATTCGGACAGCGGCTGGCTCTTGATGTAGCCGAAGTGGGACAGCGTGACCACCATGTCGGTGGGCGTGATGAGGTCTTCCGTGGCGAGGTCCTGGGCGTTGTGCTCGACGACGCTGCGGCGCGCGCCCAGGCGGGTCTGGCCGAACTCGTGCTTGAGCGCCAGGAG
>JAMPXR010000345.1 GCA_023701085.1 Ramlibacter sp.
GCCGGACTCGGGGATGGCCGCGTGCGCCATGGTCCCGTGCACCGTCACTTCCAGCTGCAGGCAGCCGTTGTGCGCGGTCACCACTTCGTAGCTGAATCCGGCGGCGATCAGCATGTCGGGTTTCGTCAGGCGGTTGCGCAGCAGCCAGCCCGGCCCCATCTCGCCGCCGAATTCCTCGTCGTAGGTGAAATGCAGCTCGACGGTGCCGCGAAGCCGCGACGGCAGGGATTCGATGGCGCGCACCGCGAAGGTGTACGTGGCGAAATCGCTCTTGCTGACCGCGGCGGCTCGGCCATACAGCTTGCCGTCCTCGATCTCGGCCCCGTAGGGGTCGCGCGTCCAGCCCTCGCCCGGCGGCACCACGTCGCCGTGGGCGTTCAGCGCGATCGTGGGCCCCGCGCCGTACGGGCGCCGCACGATGAGGTTGGTCAGCGACTGCAGCCCATACGCATGCACGTCGGCTTGCGGCACCGGGTGCTGTTCCGCGTCGAATCCGAAGGCCGCCAGCAGTTCGGCCGTGCGCTCGGCATGCGGCGCGTTGTCGCCCGGCGGGGTGTCGGTGGGCACGCGCACCAGCTCCTGCAGAAAGCGCAGCTGTTCCTCGAAGTGCGCATCGATCCAGGCGTCCAGTCGTTCGTAGTCTGTCATGCCATCTCTTGAGCAAGGTCGTCCAGCAGCCGCTGGAAAGCTTCCACCGCCAGCTGGATGTCGTCGCTGGTCGTGCTCTCCAGCGGGTTGTGGCTGATGCCGGCATTCTGGCCGCGCACGAACAGCATGCCCTGCGGCATGATCTGGTGCAGCTTCATCGCGTCGTGGCCGGCGCCGCTGGGCATGCGGTGCGCAGGCACGCCGAGCGCGCCGACCGCGCGCTCCCAGCGGGCCTGCCACTGCGGCGCGCAGGGGGCGGCCGCGGCGCGCATCGTCTGCTCCAGGCTGTGGCGCAGGCCGCGCCGCCGGCAGATCGCCTCCAGTTCGGCCAGCACGTCGCGGGCCAGGGCGTCGCGCTGCGCGTCATCGGGGGCGCGCAGGTCGAGCGTGAAACGGCAGCGCCCGGGCACCACGTTGATCGAGCCCGTGGGCACATGGAGAATGCCCATGGTGCCGACCGAATCGCGCTCGCGGCCCGCCCGCTTCTCGACGTAGAGCGCCAGCTCCGCGGCGGCGCAGGCGGCGTCGCGCCGGCGATCCATGGGCGTCGTGCCGGCGTGGCTGGCCATGCCGGTGATCTCGCATTCATAGCGCACGCCGCCGTTGATCGAGGTGACGATGGCCAGCGGCAGCTCGGCCTCGGCCAGCACGGGCCCTTGCTCGATGTGGACTTCCACGAATCCCAGGTAGTCGGCGGGACGGCGCCGCAGCGCCGCGATGGCCTCCAGCGTCGCGGGCAGCCCGGCAGAGCGCATCGCTTCGCGCAGGGTCACGCCGTCGCCGTCCTTCTGGTCCAGCCACGCCGGCTCGAAGCCGCCGACGAGCGCGCCCGATCCCAGGAAGGTGGCCTTGTACCGCTGCCCTTCCTCCTCGGCGAAGCCGATCACCTCCAGGTCGAACGGCAGGCGCCGGCCCTGGCGCGACAGTTCCCGCACGCAGGCGACCGGTGTGAGGATGCCCAGCCGGCCGTCGTAGCGGCCGCCGTTGCGCACCGTGTCGTAGTGCGAGCCGGTCATCAGCGTTGTGACCGGGGCGTCCGCGCGCGCGCCGGTGCTGGCGCGGTAGCGTCCCACGACGTTGCCCACCGCGTCCGTGGCCACTTCGTCGAAACCGCTCTCCTTCATGAGGGCGCACAGGCGCGCGGCCACCGCCCGGTGGGCGTCCGTCAGGTAGGTGACGGTGAGCTGGCCCTTTTCCAGGAACCCCGGGTCGCTGAACCGGGCCAGTTCCTCGTGCCAGTCCCAGACCCGGTTGCCCAGGGCCGGCTCGACGCCGAACTTGTCGGCCAGGCGCAGTTCCGCGATGCGGTGGACGTTGCGCAGGCACTCGGCGAGCTCGTAGTCCGGCGGATTGTCCAGCCGCCGCTCGAAGGTCTCGATGATCTCCTGGCGGCGAAGGCCGGTGCCGCGCGGGCCGCGCACCGCGAGGATGAACGGAAATCCGAACCGGGCGTTGTAAGCGGCGTTGAGTGCCTGCAGCTTCGCGAACTCCTCGGCCGTGCAGTGCGCGAGCCCGGCCCGGCTTTGCTCATGCGCCGATTCGGCCGTGAGCGCATCGGCGACCATCGCCTTGCCGGCGAGCTCGGGATGCGCGCGCAGCAGCGCCAGTTGGGCCTCGCGTGGCGCGTCGGCCACGGCGCGCGCCATGGCGTGCTTCAGCTGCGCCAGGGAGCGGAACGGCCGCTGCGCCAGCGCCGCTTCGGCGATCCAGGGCGAATGCTCGTACAGGCCGTCCAGCAGCCTCGCGCCTTCCGGCGCGGACGCGGCATTGAGTCGGTCGAGTGTGAGCACGGATCAACCTTCGAACGGACAAGTTTGCTTCCAGTGCCGCGCGATGTCGATGCGGCGGCAAATCCAGACGCGGTCGTGCCGCTGCACATGGTCCAGGAAGCGCTGCAGCGCGGCGATCCGCCCGGGCCGCCCCAGCAGGCGGCAGTGCATGCCCACGCTGAGCATCCTGGGCCGGTCCCGCCCGGCGGGGTCTCCCTCCGCATAGAGCGCGTCGAAGCTGTCGCGCAGGTAGATGAAGAAGTCCTCGGCCTGCGCGAAGCCCTGCGGCAGCGAGAAGCGCATGTCGTTGGCATCCAGCGTGTAGGGCACGATCAGCTGCGGCACCACGCTGGCGTCGCTGCGGCGCACCTTCATCCAGAACGGCAGGTCGTCGCCGTAATAGTCGCTGTCGTACTCGAAGCCGCCGAAGTCGGCCACCAGCCGCCGCGTGTTCGGGCTGTCGCGGCCGGTGTACCAGCCGGCGCCGTGGATGGTGCCCGGCGCGCCGTGCCGCTGCCCGGTCAGCGCCTCGATGACGTCGACGGCCAGGCGCATGTGCTCGCGCTCGACGGCCTCATCGATATCCTGGTAGTGGATCCAGCGCCAGCCGTGGCACGCGATCTCGTGGCCCAGTTCCCCGAAGGCCGCGACCAGTTCCGGATGGCGCTGCAAGGCCATGCCCACGCCGAACACCGTCAGCGGCAGGCCGCGCCGCTCGAACTCGCGCAGGATGCGCCAGGCGCCGGCGCGCGAGCCGTACTCGTAGAGGCTCTCCATGCTCAGGTGCCGCGCCGGGAAGCTCGGCGGGTTGAACATCTCGGACAGGAACTGCTCGGAGCCCGCGTCGCCGTGCAGCACCGAGTTTTCCGCGCCTTCCTCGTAGTTCAGCACGAACTGCAGGGCGATGCGCGCGCCGCCGGGCCAGCGCGCGTGGGGCGGATTGCGGCCATAACCGGCCAGGTCGCGCGGATAGGGAGCGGTGCTGTCGTAGCTCATGTCAGGTCGTGGGTGCTGCCCCTCGGGGTCCAAGCCCCGTGGCCGCAAACGCGTGTATACACTGCCGTGGACGAACTTCGAGGATTCTCCCATGGGCCTGAGCACGCACGTCCTGGACACCATGCACGGCTGCCCGGCCGCGGGCATGGCGGTGGAGTTGTACACGACGCCGGGTGGCCGCGCGCAGCTGGTCAGGCGCTTCGTGCTGGACGCGGACGGACGCAGCCCGGGCGGGCCGCTGTATGGCAGCGGCAGCTTGAAGGGCGGGACCTACCGGCTGGTGTTCGACGTGGCTGGCTATTTCAAGGGGCGCGGCGTCGCCCTGCCGCAGCCGCCCTTTCTGGACAAGGTCACCCTGGACTTCGGCGTGGCCCATGCCGACCAGCATTACCACGTCCCGCTGCTGGTCAGCCCCTGGAGCTACTCGACCTACCGCGGGTCGTGAGGCGCCGCAGGCGCTTCGGGGTGGTCAACTAGGGCCTGTTCGCACTGCCAAA
>JAMPXR010000346.1 GCA_023701085.1 Ramlibacter sp.
CACCAGCGCCAAGGACAAGGTGTTCTGCTCGGGCGCCAACATCTTCATGCTGGGCGTCTCCAGCCACGCCTGGAAGGTGAACTTCTGCAAGTTCACCAACGAGACGCGCAACGGCCTGGAGGATTCCTCGCGGCACTCGGGGCTGAAATTTCTGGCCGCCGTCAACGGCGCTTGCGCGGGCGGCGGCTACGAACTGGCCCTGGCCTGCGACGAGATCATCCTGGTGGACGACCGCTCCAGCGCGGTAAGCCTGCCGGAGGTGCCGCTGCTGGGCGTGCTGCCGGGCACCGGCGGGCTCACGCGCGTGACCGACAAGCGGCATGTGCGGCACGACCTGGCCGATATCTTCTGCACCACCAGCGAAGGCGTGCGGGGCCAGAAGGCCAAGGACTGGCGTCTGGTGGACGAGATCGCCAAGCCGGCGGTGTTCGCGCAGAAGGTGCGCGAGCGCGCGCTGCAGCTGGCCGCGCAGAGCGACCGCCCCGAATCGGGCAAGGGCGTGGCGTTGCCCCCGCTGCAATGCGCCGTCGAGGCCGACGCGCTGCGCTACCACCATGTCACGGTCGAGATCTCCCGGGCCCAGCGCACGGCGACGTTCACCGTGAAGGCGCCGTCCGGCGCGCAACCCGGCGACATCGCCGGCATCGAAGCCGCGGGCGCGCAGTGGTACCCCCTGGCGCTGGCGCGCGAGCTGGAAGACGCCATCCTGTCGATGCGCACCAACGAACTGGACATCGGCACCTGGCTGATCAAGACCGAAGGCGACGCCGCCAGCGTGCTGGCGCTGGACGCCACGCTGGCCGCGCACAAGGACCACTGGCTGGTGCGCGAGACCATCGGCCTGCTGCGCCGCACCTTCAGCCGGCTCGACGTTTCCTCGCGCAGCCTGTTCGCCCTGATCGAGCCGGGGTCCTGCTTTGCCGGCACGCTGCTGGAACTGGCGCTGGCCTGCGACCGCAGCTACATGCTCGCGCTGCCGGACGAGCCCGCGAAGGCGCCCCGCATCACCGTGGCCGACGCCAACTTCGGCTTCTATCCGATGATCACCGGCCAGAGCCGGCTGGCGCGGCGCTTCTACGACGAGCGGCCCGCGCTGGAGGCGGTGCGCGCCAAGGCGGGCGAGGCGCTGGATGCCAACGCGGCCTACGCCCTGGGCCTGGTCACCAGCAACCCCGATGACCTGGATTGGGCCGACGAGGTGCGGCTGGCGGTCGAGGAGCGCGCGGCCATGTCGCCGGACGCCCTGACCGGCATGGAGGCCAACCTGCGCTTCAACGGCCCCGAGAACATGTTCACCCGCGTCTTCGGCCGGCTGACCGCCTGGCAGAACTGGATCTTCCAGCGGCCCAACGCGGTGGGGGAAAAGGGCGCCCTCAAGGTGTACGGCAAGGGCGACAAGGCCGCATTCGACTGGAACCGGGTTTAACGAACAGGAGCAGACATGAGCACGATCAACTACAGCGAGAAGATCCCCAACAACGTCAACCTCAGCGAGGATCGCACGCTGCAGCGCGCGCTGGAGCAGTGGCAGCCCAACTACCTGAACTGGTGGGGCGACATGGGCCCGGAGGGCTCCCGGGACATCGAGGTCTACCTGCGCACGGCGGTGAGCGTCGATCCGCAGGGCTGGGCCCAGTTCGGCCACGTCAAGATGCCCGATTACCGCTGGGGCATTTTCCTGAACCCGGGCGACGCCGACCGCAAGATCCACTTCGGCGACCACAAGGGCGAGACGGCCTGGCAGGATGTGCCCGGCGAGTACCGCGCCAACCTGCGCCGCATCATCGTGACGCAGGGCGACACCGAGCCGGCCTCGGTGGAGCAGCAGCGCGCGCTCGGCCTGACCTGCCCCAGCCAGTACGACCTGCGCAACCTGTTCCAGGTGAACGTGGAGGAAGGCCGCCACCTGTGGGCCATGGTCTACCTGCTGCACAAGTATTTCGGGCGCGACGGCCGCGAGGAAGGCGAGGCGCTGCTGGAGCGGCGTTCCGGCCAGCAGGACAACCCGCGCATCCTGCAGGCGTTCAACGAGCCCACGCCCGACTGGCTGAGCTTCTTCATGTTCACCTACTTCACCGACCGCGACGGCAAGTTCCAGCTTTGCGCGCTGGCCGAAAGCAGCTTCGACCCGCTGGCGCGCACCACCAAGTTCATGCTCACCGAAGAGGCGCACCACATGTTCGTCGGCGAGTCCGGCGTGTCGCGGGTGATCGCGCGCACCTGCGCCGCGATGAATGAACTGAAGACCGACGACCCCGCCAAGCTGCGGGCGGCCGGCGTGATCGACCTGCCCACGATCCAGCGCTACCTGAACTTCCATTTCAGCGTCACCATCGACCTGTTCGGCGCCGACGAGTCCAGCAACGCCGCCACCTTCTACAGCACCGGCCTGAAGGGCCGCTTCGAGGAAGGCAAGCGCACGGACGACCATGTCCTCAAGGGCGCGAGCTACAAGGTGCTGGCGGTGCAGGGCGACCAGCTGACCGAGCGCGAAGTGCCGATGCTGAACGCGCTGAACGAAGTGCTGCGCGACGACTACATCAAGGACTCGATCGGCGGCGTCGAACGCTGGAACAAGGTGATCGAGAAAGCCGGCATCCCGTTCCGGCTCAAGGTGCCGCACAAGGCGTTCCACCGCAACATCGGCGCGCTCGCGGGCCTGAAGGTCTCGCCGGAGGGCCGCGTGCTGACCGAAGCCGAGTGGAACGCGAAGGTCGACGAGTGGCTGCCGACCGCGCAGGACCGCGCTTTCGTCGCCTCGCTGATGGGACGCGTGGTCGAGCCGGGCAAGTACGCCAACTGGATCGCGCCCCCGGTCATCGGGATCAACCGCCAGCCCATCGACTTCGAGTACGTGCGTTTCAACTGAGCCGATCACGCCCGCCGCTTGCGCGGCGGGCGCGTGCGGCCCCTTCGTTCCGGCAGCAGGCGAGGACAGACAGGACCCATCATGGACATGGCCACCACCAGCACCGTCATCAGGCAGCACCTGATCGACCCGGAAATCTGCATCCGCTGCAACACCTGCGAGTCGATCTGCCCGGTCAAGGCGATCACGCACGACTCGCGCAACTACGTGGTGGACGCGAGCAAGTGCAACCTGTGCATGGACTGCATCTCGCCGTGCCCGACGGGCTCCATCGACAACTGGCGCACCATGCCGCGCGCCGCCGCCTACAGCCTCGAAGCGCAGCTGGGCTGGGACAGCCTGCCGGCCGAACTGTCGGCCGAGCAGATGGCGCAGGCGGGCGTGGCGCCCGAGAGCGTGCCTGTCGTCGAACCGGTGCAGCCCGGCCTGGTGGCCGACGCCATCGGCGAAACCGCCTTCGTCAGCTCACGCTTCGGCGCCACGAGCCCGCCGTGGTCCGCCGCGCATGCCTACACCAATCTGTACGGCCCGAAGGCGGCCGAGAAGACGGTCACGGCCACGGTGGTGGGCAACCGGCGCGTGACCGAAGTGGGCCGCGAGTACGACACGCACCACATCATGCTGGACTTCGGCAACATGCCGTTCCCCGTGCTCGAGGGCCAGTCGATCGCGGTCGTGCCGCCCGGCGTGGACGCGCAGGGGCGCCCCCACAGCCCGCGCCAGTACTCCGTCGCCAGCCCGCGCAACGGCGAGCGTCCCGGCTACAACAACATCTCGCTGACCATCAAGCGGGTGCTGCAGGACCACGACGGCAACCCGGTGCGCGGGGTCGCCAGCAACTACATGTGCGACCTGCAGTTGGGCGAGAAGGTCCAGGTGATCGGCCCCTTCGGCACCAGCTTCCTGATGCCCAACCATCCGCGCAGCCACATCGTGATGATCTGCACCGGCACCGGCTCGGCGCCCATGCGCGCCATGACCGAGTGGCGGCGCCGGCTGCGCGCCTCC
>JAMPXR010000006.1 GCA_023701085.1 Ramlibacter sp.
AGGAGCGCTTCCAGAACTTGCCGGGCTGTCCCTGGGAGCCACGGTACACGAGTGAGCTTGCGTCCCTGGCCGGGCTTCGCATGCACTACCTCGACGAGGGGCCGGCCGCCGGCCTCGCGCAGGACGATCGTCTCACCTGGCTTTGCCTGCACGGCAATCCCGCCTGGGCTTACCTGTACCGCAAGATGATCCCGGTGTTCCTGGGGGCGGGCGACCGGGTGGTGGCGCCGGACCTGATCGGGTTCGGCCGCAGCGACAAGCCCAAGAAAGACACGGCCCACAGCTTCGGCTGGCACCGGCAGGTGCTGCTCGAATTCGTCGAAGCGCTCGACCTGCGAAACCTCGTGCTCGTGGTGCAGGACTGGGGCGGCCTGCTGGGCCTGACCCTGCCGATGGCGGCGCCGCCGCGGTACAAAGGCCTGCTGGCCATGAACACCATGCTGGGCACCGGCGACGTGCCTCTGAGCCCGGGCTTCCTGGCTTGGCGCGAGATGTGCGCCAAGAACCCCGACTTCGATGTGGCCCGCTTGTTCGCGCGGGGCAACCCCCACATGAGCCCGGCCGAATGCGCCGCCTACAACGCGCCGTTTCCCGACCGTGGCCACAGGGCCGCGTTGCGGGCCTTCCCGGAAATGGTCCCGGATCATCCGGAGGCCGACGGCGCCGCCGTTTCGCGCCAGGCGCGCCATTTCTGGTCCACGCACTGGTCGGGGCGCAGCATGATGGCCGTCGGCGCGAAGGATCCGGTGCTGGGACCGCCCGTGATGGAGGCCTTGCGCCAGTGCATCCGCGGCTGCCCCGAGCCCATGGTCATCGAGGAGGCGGGGCATTTCGTCCAGGAGCATGGCGAGGCCGTGGCACGTGCGGCGGTGGGATACTTCCGCCCGTGACAAAGCACATCTATATCTATTCGCCGTCGAGCGCCGTCCGCAGCAGGGCCGTGATTCGCCGGGGCGTGGCGCGCCTGCAGGCGCTCGGCTATGAGGTGGAACTGGACGAGGCGGCGTTCGCCCGATCCATGCGCTTCGCCGGCGACGACGCAACGCGCTTGGCGGCCATCCACCGCGCTGCCGCGAGCGGGGCCGACGTGGCCCTGATCACGCGCGGAGGTTACGGTCTGACCCGGCTGTTGCCCCACATCCGCTACAAGGCGGTCGCCAGGGCCATCGAAACAGGCATGCGATTCGTGGGCCTGAGCGATTTCACCGCGTTCCAGAACGCGGTCCTGGCCCAGACGGGCGCCACCACCTGGGCCGGACCGGCGCTGGGCGAAGACTTCGGCGTGGACGGGACGCCCGATGAAATCATGCAGGCCTGCTTCGAGGATCTGGTCAGCGGCCAGGGGGAGGGGGCCGGCTGGCAACTGCCCCGCACCGAAGCGGCCGCACGACCCATCGAGCTGAAAGGCCAGTTATGGGGAGGCAACCTGGCGATCCTGGCCACGTTGACCGGAACGCCCTGGCTGCCCGGCATCAAAGGCGGCATCCTGTTCCTGGAAGACGTGCACGAGCATCCTTACCGGGTCGAGCGGATGTTGACCCAACTGCTGTACGCGGGCGTGCTGGCAAGGCAAAAAGCGATCGTGCTGGGCCATTTCACCAATTACAAGCCCGTGCCCCACGACCGGGGCTACCGTTTGCAGACGGTGATCGACTGGCTGCGCGGGCAGGTGAAGGCGCCGGTGTTCACGAACCTGCCTTTCGGTCACGTGGCCACCAAGGTGGCACTGCCGGTGGGGTCGAAAGTCCACCTGGCGGTGGATGGCCGTGACGCTTTCCTGCTGTGGGGCCACCGCCACTGAGGCGGCGTCCGTGTTCAGCCGACCAGGGGGCTGGGCCGCGAATTCAGGCCGGCTGGCAGCAGGCCCTTGAACATGCGCGTCACGCGGGCGACCTTTTCGCGGGCCGTCACCTCACCGTGCAGCGTCGCCAGGGCGGCCATCAGGTCGCCGCGCAGATACCAAAGCGCCTGGATGTCGTTGGCATAACGGATGCGGCGCGTGACTTGCGGAAAGTCTTTCGGCCCTGCCTCGCCAAGCACGTCCAGCATCGACTCGCGAATGTCCTCGGTTCCGCTTTCCAGCATCGATTCGGACGGCGCCACGGGGTTGCCCAACAGGCTGTAGATGCTGTTTCTGAGATTCGGTTTCAGCCAACGCATGAGTGTTATCCGCCCGACCTGAAAACAAAGGGCTGTTGATGAGTAAGGGAAGATAGCGCAGGGCCGAAAAAGAGCAAGGAAAATCAGTGATCCAGTTAACGCGAGACAACAGGGAACGCGCCGACTTGGTAACCAAACGTGAAAAATGGACAGTCCTGGCCGGCGTAGGCGCCCGCCCGCTCATCTACCATTGACGCCAAGTCTCCGGAGTTTTCAATGCACACCACAATGCGCACCATGGATCCATGGCAGCACGACCACGTATTCGACGAAGGAAACGAGGCGGGAGAGCGCAGCACCCGCGTCGTGATGTGGATCACCGCCGGCATGATGGTGGTCGAGGTGGCGGCGGGCTGGATTTACAACTCGATGGCGCTGCTGGCCGACGGTTTTCACATGAGTTCCCATGTGATCGCGATCGGCTTGAGCGCGTTTGCGTACCGGGCGGCCAGGCGCTACGCACCGGACCGGCGGTTTGCCTTCGGCACCTGGAAAATAGAGATCCTGGGAGGCTTCGCCAGCGCCGTCTTCCTGCTCGGCATCGCGGCGCTCATGCTGGCGGGCTCGATCGAGCGCCTTGTCTCTCCTCAACCCATCCAGTACCAGCAGGCCATCGTCATCGCCGTCGTGGGGCTGGTGGTGAACGTCGCCTGCGCGGTGCTGCTCGGCCGTGCGCATCACCACGGCCATGACGGGGATCATCACCATCATGGTCACCATCAGGACCTGAACCTGAAATCGGCTTATCTGCATGTCGTGGCCGACGCGGCGACCTCGGTTTTCGCCATCCTGGCGCTGGTCGCGGGATGGCTTCTCGGCTGGGGATGGATGGACCCGCTCGCGGGGATGCTGGGAGCCGCGCTGGTCGCGTTCTGGGCCAAAGGCCTGATCACCGAGACCGGCAAAGTCCTGCTGGACCGCGAAATGGACCATCCCGTGGTGGACGAAATCCGCGAAGCGGTGGAGGTTGGTGGCCGCGAAACCGCGACCCGAATCACGGACCTGCACGTCTGGCGGGTAGGGAAGGGCAGTTATTCATGCGCGATCACGCTGGTGACGCACGGTCCGGATCTGTCGCCCGCGCAGGTCCGCGACTGGCTGTCCCAGCATGACGAGATCGTGCATTCCACGATAGAGATCCACTACAGCACCTAGGGCCTTCCCGGCTTTCAGCGCGGCTTTCAGCCCGGCTGTTGGGCCGGCGTGCCGGGTGCGACGGCGGGCGATTTGGCTGCGCACGGTGTGGCCAGCTCCACGCCGCGGGCCATGGCGGAATTGGCCTTCTGGCAGCTGGCCAGGTCCGCATAGTGCGCCTGGACCAGCATGTCCCCAGGGTTGTAGCGCAGCGTGGCGCCCGCCTGCAGCTCGCCTTCCGCCGACTTGCTCTCGCAACGTGAGTCCCGCCGCGCCACGGACTCGACCCTGCGGCAGAACTCGGGCGACGGATAGTCGAACTGCATGGTGGGCTTGCCGGCCGCATCGCGGTAGACGAGGTGCCTGCCGGTTTCCGCCGCCGGACGGCTGGCGCATCCGGCGAGGACGATGGCCGAAACGATGAACAGGCGGTAGGTCGGCTGCATGGTGGCTTCCTGGAGCGGCCCCGGGCCCGGCGCCGGGTCCCCTGGTTTTTACCGCGGCGCGGCCCGGAATGGGGATCGTCGTAACAGCTTGCGCGGCCCTCCCAAAAAGAACTTGGAACATTCCGGCGGGCGGTCCGTTGAAGTCGTCGGAGCGCCACGCAGGTGGCACCCGAACCCTTCACCTCTCACGGAGCACACCATGAAATCACCGATCACCCTGATCCTGGCAATTGCCCTTTCATCCCCCCTGGCCGTGCTGGCCGCGGATGCCCACGACCACGGCAAGTCCGCGCCGCACAAGCTCGAACTCAATGCGGGCAAGAAGTGGGGCACCGACCCGGCACTGCGCCAGGCCATGTCGGGCATCCACGGCTCGGTGGCGCATACGCTGCCTGCGGCGCATTCGGGCAAAGCCACGCCCGCCGACTACGATGCCTTCGGCAAGGAAGTCACGGCGCAAATCACGTACATGGTGGAAAACTGCAAGCTCGACCCCAAGGCGGATGCGCAGCTCCACCTCATCGTGGCCGACATCATGGAGGGCGTGGAGGCCGCCCAAGGCAAGCATGGCGAGAAGAAGCGCGCCACGGGCGTGGTCAAGGTCGCCCAGGCCGCCAATGCCTACGGCAAGCACTTCGATCACGCCGGCTGGCAGGCGATCAAGCTGCCGCACTGAGCGGCATCAGCCAGTCGCCGTCCGAGAGCTGACCTTCTCTCCAGCGCCCCGCCACCAGGCGGGCGTGCTGCATGGGCGTGCGCACCCGTGCGTACAAGAAACAATAAGCATGACTTCAACGCTCAATCCTCGCCTCCGCGCGCATCGCCGACCCCGGCGGCTGCACTCCACCCCTTTGTTATCAGCGCTCCTGGCGACCTTGCCTTGGGTGGCAGTCGCTCAGGACGGAACGCTTCAGCCTGTCACTGTCAAGGCTTCCGCAAACGCCGCACAGCCTCTTGGCGCCGTCACACCGGACCCGGCCGACCTGAAAGCCGACCGCGCGTTCACCAGCGACACTGCCGGCCTGCTGCGCAATTTGCCGGGTGTGGGCCTGTACGGTGCCGGCGGGGTATCCAGCCTGCCCAGCGTCCACGGCCTGGCTGATGATCGGCTGCGCATCCAGGTAGACGGCATGGATCTGGTGTCCGCCTGCGGCAACCACATGAATCCGCCCTTGTCGTACATCGATCCCACGCGCGTGGGCAGCGTGCGCCTGTTCGCGGGCATCACGCCAGTCAGCGTGGGCGGCGACAGCATCGGCGCGACCATCCAGGTGGATTCCCCCGAGGCGGAGTTCGCCGCGCCGGGACGGGGCAGCCTGGTCAAGGGGGAACTGGGCGCCAGTTACCGCAGCAACGGCGACAGCCTGGCGGCCCACGCCTCGGCCAGCTACGCCACCGAGCAGCTGAACCTGCGCTACGACGGATCCAGCGCGCGCTCCGGCAACTATCGTGCCGCCCGTGCGTTCAAGGCGGAGGGCGCGGCTGCAAGCGACAAGCCCGATCGCCGGTTGAGTGGCGACGAAGTAGGCTCCACCAGCTACCGCAGCCGCAACCACGCGCTGGCCGTTGCGGCAAAAAGCGACCGGCATCTCCTCGAAGCCAGGCTCGGTCTGCAAGACATCCCCTACCAGGGATTTCCCAATCAGCGCATGGACATGATCGGCAACGACAGCAGCCAGGTCAATTTGAGCTACCGTGGCCGATTCGATTGGGGCGCGCTGCAGGCGCGCGCGTATCGCGAGAAGACGCGGCACTCGATGCAGTTCGGCCACGACAAGCAGTTCTGGTACGGAACCACCAGCAACGTACCCGGCATGCCCATGGATACCGAGGGCGTCAACACGGGCGCCCAAGTCAAGGCCGAGATGGCGCTGAACGCGCGCGACACGTTACGCGTCGGCGCCGAAGCGCAGCGCTATCGGCTGGATGACTGGTGGCTGCCCTCCGGCGGCGGCATGGCGCCCGACACTTTCTGGAGCATCCGCGACGGCCGGCGCGACCGTCTCGACGTATTCGGCGAATGGGAGGCGCGCTGGAGCCCGCAATGGTTGTCGCAGGTCGGCGTGCGCAGCGCCAACGTGCGCAGCGACACGGGGCCCGTGCAGGGCTACAACGCGGGCTACGCGGCCGAAGCCGCGGCGTTCAACGCGCGCGACCGCAAGCGCACCGACAACAACGTCGATTTCACCGCACTGGCCCGCTATGTTCCCAATGCCGTGGCCACCTACGAATTCGGATATGCGCACAAGACACGCTCGCCCAACCTGTACGAGCGCTACGCCTGGTCGACAGGCGGAATGGCCATGCGCATGATCAACTTCGCCGGCGACGGCAATGGCTACGTGGGGGATATGGACCTGCGGCCCGAAGTCGCCAACACCGTGAGTGCCACTGCGGACTGGCACGATCCGAGCGGAGAGGCCTGGAGCGTTCGCCTGACGCCCTACCTGAGCTACGTCCATGACTTCATCGATACGAAGCGCTGCGGTGGCGGTGGCGCCATGAGTGCGTGCAGCGCGGCAAACTCAGGCGCCCGCGAGGGCTTCGTGTACCTGCGCTTCGCCAATGAGGACGCTCGACTCTACGGCTGGGACCTGTCGGGGTCCACCGAACTGGCGCGCACGCAGAACTGGGGCAGCGTTACCTTGAGCGGCCTGCTCAGTTACGCCAGGGGAAAGAACCGCAGGACGGGCGACAACCTCTACAACATCATGCCGCTGAACGCGCGGATCACCCTGAACCACCGGATGGGCGGCTGGCGCGCTGCCGCCGAGGTCCTCCTGGTCGCCAGCAAGGAGCGCCTTTCGAGCGTGCGCAATGAAGTGGCCACGGCCGGGTATGCGCTGCTGAATCTGCGCGCCAGCCATGAGTGGGCGAGGGTGCGGCTGGATGTGGGCATAGAAAACGTCTTCGACCGCTTCTACAACCACCCGCTGGGCGGAGCCTACTTGGGCCAGGGCCGCACCATGGCGGCCACCGCCGTGCCATGGGGCGTGCCCGTGCCCGGGATGGGCCGCTCGATCAATCTGGGAATGACAATGACGTTCTAGCGTCCGATTCGACCGGGCTGCTCCCTGATGCCAATGCGCAGCAGTTGGGTCCGAGGCGCGGCAGCTGGTCAGAAACGAGGAAATCCCTTTTAGCGGGGCCAATCAGCATCCCGTGATAGATGGCATCAGCTCGAACCGGACCTTAAGAGTTAACATAATATACAGAGACGTCGCGCTGCTTCCGTGAGGGCGGAGCGGACGGCCGGGTTTTTCGTGCGCTCGGCGTACTGATCCAGCAAGACCGCTTCCGGCCGTTCTCCGAGGGCTGCGGCAACCTTGATGGCGGAATCCTCGTCCAACGTCATTGGGCGGACCCGCCAGTTGCTTATGGCGGTGCGGCTTAGGCCGATCTCCTTCGCGGCTCGGTAGTCGCTTTCCCATCCACGTTGTTTTTTTACACGGTCAATCCACTCTGATGCTTTCATTTGCCCGCACTCCTTAAGGACACCGGTCCTTAGAGCGGGAAGGATAGCCCATAGGGGTCGGACGTCAATGCGTCAATGACGTTGGATGATCCAACTGGCTTGACCGTCCATTGCAAGTGGACTACATTCCCTTTGCCACGGTCCACCCGTACCAAACGGGCCGCCCGCACAGCGAAATCCTGGGCCGTGGCTCCTTTCGAGGGGTGCGGGCCGGCGCCGACACCTGAGGGATTTCAACCGTGCAAACACCCGCAGTCAATCCGGCAGGCTCACCCGCAGCCGCGCAGAAAAACGACCCCGTTTACAGCTTGCCGTTCAGGGAGAAGTTTTTCGACTTTGTCGAGGGGACTTCGCTTGAGGTGAGCCCGCGCGTCCAGTCCGGCCTGGCCGCCTACGCGCCGCCATACGGCGCAATCGTCGGTCTGCACATCCGGGCAGGAAGCCTTTCGATGCAACACGACATGAGGGCCGACCAGGCGCGCGCACTGGGGCAATTCTTGCTGAGGTGCGCCGACGCCTGCGACTGGCTTGAGCCACACCCGAGCGCGGGGAGGGGCGACGAATGAGAACGACCCTGATCCGCCCGGACGGTCAGCGGCTCGTCATCGAGCCATCCCATACCTTTCGAAGCGTCCGCATTTGGTCCCCTGGCGGGGAACCTGGCGAAATCATCACCGTGCCCCGGGAGCTGACCGGCGCATTCTGCCAAGCGGTAGAGGGCGCCGCGCAGGCCATAGAGCAGACTGACCGCCTCACGTCTGCGGAGGGCTGAAACATGGCCCGCATCCTCAAGTCCAGTATCCGCGCCGCGCCGGCGCCGCACCTGACGAAAGGGCCGCCGGGCGTGGCCTACTGGTCCGCTGACCGCTGCGCGCGGTTCAAGCGCGACCTGCGAACGATCAATGAGTCGCGCGAAAGCGTGGACACCATGATGCTCGCCGCCCGGCGCCTGGCTGACGCCTACGGCCTGCCGTGGGAAGCCGTCAAGCCGGCCGAAGAGTGAGTCAGTACGGCCCGGCCGCCGGCGCCAGCGGGGGGCGGGCGCCGCTGCTGTCTGTCGTCCACGTCCCCGAGTTCCTGCGCCTGGATCACGCCGAGCTGGCCGCGCTGCTGGGCAAGCTGCGCGACCCGCTCTGCACGCATGTGTTCATCCTGGTCCTAGCTCATGGCCTGTTCGAAAACGGGGAGTTCCTGGGCGGCTATGCCCGCCTGATGGATCTGTGCCGGCCGTCGCACCCGGAGCGCGGCACGCGCCGGCCGGGGCCTTCAATGAAGCAGATTCGCCGCGCCGTGGCCGACCTGATCGGCATGGGCTTGCTGTCCCGCGACGCGGGCGCGAACAAGGCGCAAGGGCAGCTGAGGCTACGTGCGATGCCACGGCAGACAAAGCTGCGTCCGGCGGCTTAGAGGGCAGGCTTAAGGGCAGGGCTCCACAGAGGGAAAACCGGCTCTTAAGGGCAGGCTTAAGGGCAGGGGTATCAACGATGGAATTCAATACCTACTACGCGCGCGTTGGCCGCGCGCTGCGCACAGCTTTTTCCACCGACTTATCCACACCAGGCCCCCGCAAGCGGGGGCAGAAGAACCCCCGCCGGCCGCTCCTACGGGCGGCCGGGGCCTGAACCGCCGCCGCTGACGATGCAGGCCCGCGCGCCGCACCAGGCGCCGCCCGGACATCCGTTTTTCAGGAAGGGGGGGCGCGAGCTGCCGGGGCGGCTGCGCACCAGGCCGCGCCCGATCAACCAGGATTGCGCCAGAGCCGCGAACGCAAGCGGCCTAAGGGGGTAGGGGCGGGATGTCGGGAAAACGGCTCCAAGGGCCTAAAATCTCGTCCGTGTGCTGGCGGCCCGGTTTAGAGGGATACCAGCTATGGCTGAAAAAGTGGGGCGCGGGCCGTGCCCGCATTGCGGCGAACCGGTCACGTTCAAGCGCACAACGGGCGGGAAGCTGTCGTTTTCGTGCGACGCCGACGATTGCGACTCGTCGGGCTATGCCGAGCCGGATTCGGGCCAGTACCGCCGATGGATGGCAAGTGTCAGGAAACCGGCCGCCGCCGCGCCGCCCGCACCGACCGAAGCGCCCAAGCCCGCCGGCAAACCCGGCTTCAGCCTGGGGGCCGTGTGATGGTCCGCCGCGTGAATGCAGACGCCGCCGACCAGGCCGCCGACCAGGCCGCGCCGTCCGGGCTGGAATCGCTGGCCGCCGAAGCCGAATCGACGTTGAACCCGCCGCCGCTCGGCGAGGGCGTTACGGACCTGGACGTGGACGCGCAGGCCAACGGGCCGGCCGTGCCGCCGATGACGAATGCGCAATGCATCCTCATGGCCGTGCAGCTCGTGCGCGGGACGCTCGACACCGTGGCGCACCTGAAAACGCCGGCCGTCACGCTGTCCGACGCGAAGATCGAACCGGCCGCCGCCGCGCTCGGCGCCGTGTTCGATAAGCACGGCTGGAACCTGCAACAGTGGGCCGGCGACTACGCCGCCGAAATCGCCGCCGTGGCCACGGCCGGGCCGGTGGCCTGGGCCGCCTGGCAGGGAATCAAGGGGGAGCTGGCCGAAGCGAAGAAAGCGAAGCCGGCCGCCGCGCCGGCCGACCCGGACAACCCGGACCAGGCCGTGACCGTGGCCGCCGGCAATGTGGCTGTGTTCCCAAAGGGTGATCCGCGCAATGTCTCGCTCGACCGGGGCTGACAAACCGCTGATGGTTGGATTTTTCGGGGCGCGCGGCACCGGTAAGACGGTCGGCGCGCTGCGCTACCTGCGCGCCGCTCGGCCGGCTCGCCTAATCGGCTGGGATTACAAACACGACCCGACGCTGTCCGGCCTGGGCCGCGAAGTGACCGCGCTTCCCGCGCTGATCCGCGCCATGCGCGCGGATCGGTTCGCGCTGCGCTATCTCGTGGACCACGACCGCGACATCGCAGCGCAGTTCGACCTGTTCTGCCGCGCCGCCTGGCTGGCTGGCGATCTAACGATGTTCGTTGACGAGGTGCCGGAAGTCACGAAGCCGGGCAGGGCGCCGCCGGCCTGGAAAAAGCTCGTCAACGTGGGACGCCAGTACCGGCGCGCGGACGGCCGCGTGGTCGGAGTTTCGATCCTGGCCGCCGGGCAGCGCGCGGCCGAAGTCGATAAGTCGTTCATGGCTAACCTGGACGTGGTGCGATCCGGGCGCCTGGGCCATGAGGATGACGCGCGCACGATGGGCAAGCTGCTCGGTGTGCCGTGGGCCGAGCTGCTGGCCCTGCCCGACCTGGCGTGGGTCGAGCGCACGGCCGGCGGGGCTGTGTCGCGCGGGCGCATCAGCTTTACAAAAAAAAATCCGACCGCACGGCCGGCCCTTAGGAGGGTGGCCTAAGGGCGCGAATTTGCGCACCGCGCCGCCCGCGTGGCAGCCTCGGGGCTGTCAATTTCGACATGCAATTCCGAGGACACCAGACCTATGGATTCCGCCGCTCTCACCAAGGCCGCCATCGGCCTGGGCATCGCTCTCGCCGTGTACAAGTTCGTCGGCAATGCCGCCGTCAAGGCCGCCGCGCTCGGCGTGGCCGGCATCATCGTCGCCAAGCAAATCCCGTTCGTTCAGGACGCCATCTGAGCTGACCGACCCGGCGGGCCGCTGACCGTGGGCCGCTGACAAGTTCGCACCCTTCGACACTTCGAAAGCACCCACCATGAATCAGCTCAAGCCCTGTCAAGCCTTCCAAAACGTCGCCGCCAGTTCCACGGCCATCGTTGACCTGTTGCCCACGGCAGGCGGTAACACACTGGAAGCAATCTGGCTCACGCTCGGGGGCGGGAACACCATCGCCAACATCACGGCATGGAGACTCAAGGCCAACGGCAAAACTATCCGCGAATCGACCGGCCCGCACACCGACACGATCAATCAGTTCTACGGCTACAACAGTGCCGCGACGCAGCTGCTGATCGACTTCATGTTTCAGCCTGGCCGCACGCCCAACGCGCACCAGGCCGGCGCGCTGGAACTGTCCGCAAATTCGGGCATCAAGCAGCTGACGCTGGAAGTGGACCTGGGCGCGGGCGTGGGTCCGACCATGAGCGCACACGTGGCGCTGTCGCCGGCCGGCCCGCGACCTGGCGAAGAACGAATCCGCTTCATCATGTTGAAGCAGACGAAGGCAACCATCAACGTGCCGGCGGCTGGCGAGTTCGCCATTGCCATTCCGCACTCGAAGCCGGAAGCCGGCGGCTCGGTGTTCATGGGCGTCCACATGTTCGCCGCGAATATCACTTCGCTGCGCGTGCGCCGGCAGGGAATTGACGAATGGACCGGGAGTGTCACGCTGTTGGACGAAATCCAGACTTACGCCAAGCGTGTCCCGCAGGCCAATCACGTCGCTTTCGATCCCGTGGTGGACAACATCGTCGCCGGCCGCGTGTGGGACACAACCAGTCGCTCGCCGGCTGACCCGGTGCGGCCTGGCGCTGGCGTGACGTCCGCCGAGTTCCTCGTTACCGTGTCGGGCGCCGAAACATTCGACGTCGAAACGCTCGAACTGATCTACCTCAACGACTATTGATCTGAGGGCCGCGCGCCATGACGCAGGATGAATTTGCAGCGAACGACGCGCAGGACGCCGCGCGCTTCTATTCGCTGTTCCTGGCCGCTGCGCATTCGGCGCTCGGCGTTGATCTTGGCGCGCCGGCCTACGATGGCCCGATAACCAATCCGGTAGGCCAAAACCAAGTGCTCAACATCAGCACGGGCACGGCGGTACAGGGGCAGGCCGCCACCGTGCGGACAACCGTTCTCGGGCAAACCTTTTCGCTTCCGCTGGTGCTGGTGCTTGGCGCTGGCGCGTGGTGGCTGTTGAGGAGATGACATGAGCGAATCAGTACCCGCACTTGGCGCCGGCACCGTGCCGGAAGGGCAACAGGTGGAGATCGCTGGCCCTGCGATCAACGGCGCGCCGCTGCACGCCATCGATCAAGACTACTGGGCGGCCGAGCTGGCGCGGCAAGCGGAGGAAGATCGGAAGCGCAACGAGCTGACTCTGGCACGCCAAAAGCCATACGACGATGCAGCGGCAGCGCAAAACGCGAAATACATCGCCGAGGGAAACGAGTATTGGATCAACGCCGAGAACGTCAGCAACGGCGCGCCGTCTGTCAACGTGTTTGCGACCGGCGCCAGCTTCGGCGGTCAGGCCATGCCGTACACGGCGCCAGCCATTGCTGACAACTTTGTGGCCGGCACCAACATCCCAGGCACGCCGACCGCGCCGTCCACAATTGCACCCGCAACGGTTGCGCCATCGGCGCCGGCCGCCGGCCCGGCGACCACCGGGCAAACCAAACCGGCCGCGCTGCCGCCTGACGTCATGCCGCTGGTGCTGGCCGCTGTCGCTGCCGGCCTGACAGTGCTGGTCCTCAAAAAATGAGCTGGCTCGACGTCCTGCGCGCCCGGCCCGACCTGTCCACCAGTGGGGCGCCAAACGTCGCGGACTACCGCGACCCGGAATCCGGCCGCGTGTTCCGCATCGCGTTCTCGGAAACCTTCATCGGCGGGGCCGAAGGCGGGGAGCGCATCGTAACGCGCATTGGGTATATCAGCCATGACGGCAAGCCTTGGTATCCGGGCCAGCGCGCCAGCATTCACGGCCTGGACGGCGCCGTGACCGGATCATTCGAGATCGAAGACCCTAACGCCGTTGATTGGGGGCTTCGCGCCGCGATGCTTGTGGTTGGAGCAATCGCGCTAGGCGCCGCCGCATGGTCGTTCGGGCTTCTGCCTGGCGCACCGGCCGGCGCCGCGCCGACTGCAAGCCTGGGCACCACCGCCGCGACCACCGCCGCGACCACCGCCGGCACCACCGCCGCCGCGACCACCGCCGCCGCGACCACCACCGCCGGCACCACCGCCGCGACCATCGCCACCGGCGCTAAGGTGATCGGCGCCGCGCTGCCGCTGCTTGGAGCTGTCGGCGGTAGTGGAGGGGCCGGAACATCAGCCGGCGGGGCGCCGCCGCTACAGTCCGGGCCGCCCGGCGCCGCGCTGCCGCGTCAGACCGTGCCCGGCGGGATGGACAACATTTTGCTGATCGCTGCCGGCCTGGCCGCGTTCGTGGCATTCGGGTAAAGGGGCGCCATGAGCGACATGCAGCGGTATCCGTTTAATCTTGCCGCCAATGGCTCGCAAATTCTGCAAGTCATGGGCACAAGTTTTATCGTGCTATCTGCGACAGGCGCGCTAAGTGCGCGCATGGATCAGGGCGGGGCGCTGGTGAACATCACGGCCGGCATGGGGAAAAAGGGCCGCGAGTTTACCGGCCTGACGCTGACCGACCTGAGCGGGGCGCCGAACTCTGGCTTCATCCTCGTTTCGGATGACGAGTTTTTGAATCAGACTTTCTCGGGGAGTGTGTCCGTCACGGCATTGCCCAATGTCACGATTGGGGCAATGCCGAGCGTGGTCGTGTCCTCGATGCCCGTTCCAATGACCGGCGCTATGGCTTCTGCCGCTGCGACCGTGACGAACGCGAGCGGGCAGCTCAAGGCGGCGAACGCAGCGCGCAAGTATCTGCTGATCCAGAACAATGACGCGTCGGGAACCATCTACGTGCAGCCGTCCGCGGCGGCAGCTACGGCAGCCAACGGAATCAAGATCGGGCCGGGCGGGTATTGGGAACCGGTAATCATCCCGACCAGTGAAATCCGCGCCATCGGCAGCATCGCCAGCAACGCCAACATCGTGGTCGTGGAGGGCTGACGCCGTGCCCGCTCAATCCTCATCGCAGTCCGGAAGTTTTCCTGGGCTCACGCTCAAGGCCTGGGCGCTGGTCGCAAACGTGGCAGGCAACGTCGCGCAAACGCTCGTCAAGAGTTCGAACGTGACTAGCATTACTCGAATAGGCGCGGGCAACTTCACCGTGGTTTTAACGACGAATCTGTCAACCGCCAGCTATGTGGTCGTCGGGGAAGTCGGTGGCACGGGCGGGACGTTGTTGGCGCTGACGCAGCAATCAAAGGCAGTAGGGGGGGGCAGCGTTCGGTGCGATTCCCCCGCGGGCGTCCTGACCGACCCGCCTTCCGGCTGGTATCTGGCCTACTACGAATGATGCGCCGCGCTGCCGCCGTTTTTTTCCAGCAGCAAGCCCGCTATTGGGCCAAGCTCACGCCGCAACAAAAGCTCGACTTCCAACGCCGCGCCGCGCTGGTGCTGCCAGAGCAGACGGCCGAATATGCGCAGATCACCGCGACGTTGCCCGCGAAATGAAATGGCTGACCGCTGCCGCCGCTGCCGTGCTTGCCGCCTACTGGCTGACCAGGCCGGCGCAGGCCGGCGGGCTGTTCTTGCTGCCCGATGGATGGGCGGGCGAAGCGGCGCCGCCGGACGAAGCGCCGCCGGACGAGGTGCCGCAGTTGCCTACCGTACTTGAAACCATCGCCGTGACAATGGACCCGACCACCTACGAAACCGGCACGCTGCCGGGCGACCTGGCCGCCGCGAATGAGCGCGCGTTTCTCGACATGCTCGCGTATGCCGAAGGCACCGCGGGACGCGGCGACGATGGCTACAACGTGGTGTTCGGCGGCGGGCTGTTCGCCAGCTACGCCGATCACCCGCGCCGATATTTCACCTTCACGCGCACCGATGGCACCACCGGCCGCACCAGCGCCGCCGGCCGCTATCAGTTCATCGCGCCGACCTGGGATGACCTGGCGCCGCGCATGGGCCTGGGCGACTTCGGTCCGTCGAATCAGGACGCCGCCGCGCTCGAGCTGGTGCGTCAGCGCGGCGCGCTCGAGGATGTGCGCGCCGGCCGCTTCGCTGATGCCGTGCGCAAAGTGTCGCGCACCTGGGCCAGCCTGCCGGGGAACGATTACATGCAGTTCGGCGGGCGATCGCTCGCGCAAGTGGCCGCCGCTTTCGAATCGGCCGGCGGCACGATCACCGCGTAAGGACCACCATGAGCACGCTCAACCTTTCCCCGAAAAACCCGCTGATGGTTGCCGCGCTGGCGCTTGGCGCCGTCTGGTTCCTGTCGCGCCGGCAGGCCGTGGCGTCGCCCAATGTGCGGCAGCCGACTGTCGGCGCCGCCTCCATAACTCCGTCGCTGGTCGATTCCGCGCTACGCGCCGTCACATCGCTGTTCGGCGGCGGCACGCGCAGCACGCAGAGCCAAGAGGAAATGGCCGCGCGTGACGCCGCGCAGGCCGCCGTGCGCGCGGGCGATCCGTACTATGGGGGCGCCGAGGGCATCGCCGGCACCGTGCCCAGCGAAAGCTGGTATGAGCAAGTGCAGGCCGACGCCGCCGCCTACGGCGCCGCCTCCGAGGGTTGGATTGATTACGGCACGGGCGACCCGTACCACGGCGGCTATTGACGCATGAAAGTTCCGGCCGTCCCGCTGCTGGTCCTGGGCGCGCTCGGCGTGCTGGCCGTGCTGTGGCTGGCATCGCGCGCAAGCGCCGGCACCGTGGGCCAGAGCATCGGGCGCAACGTGATCGAAGGCGCGGACGGCGCCGTCGCGGGCGCCGTGGTGGCCCTGGGTGACATCGTGGGCATTCCCGAAACCGACGCCGATCAATGCACGCTCGACCTGGCGCGCGGGGATCTGTGGGCCGCCTCGTTTTCGTGCCCGGCGCCGCGTTTCGTCAAGGCCGTGGCATCGGGCGACTATGGCGCGCGCACCACCGGCAGCGGCGCTGAGGGTGGCTGGTAATGGCGCGCGACTGGTGCTCCGCTGTCCCGGATTTTCATTTCGGGGAAACCTGTTGCAAGCGGCACGATAAGGACTACGCCGAGGGCAAGAAAACCCGCCGCGCCGCCGACAGGGACATGCTGGTTTGCATCGCGCAGGCAGACGCGCCGGCCCGCGCCGTGCTCTATTGGCTTGGCGTGCGCGCCTTCGGCTGGTTGCACTGGAAACGCAAGGCCCGCGCCCGACGCCGCGCCGCCGTCGCCAGCGAGGTCGCATCGTGATAGAGCTGCTGCCCTGGCTGAACCTGCTGTTGCTGCCGACACTGGGCTACGTCATCCGCATGGAACACCGGCTCACGCGCCTGGAAGCCTTGCGCGAGGCCGACCGCGACGCGCGCGCGGATGGCAGCCATGTTCACCGCAGGCGCACCGACCCTCAACCCTGAAAGGACCATCATGGCCGCCAAACGCAAAGCCAAGAAAAAGCCCGCCCGCCGACTGCCGCCGCGCCACAAGTCCGGGCCGAAAAAAGGCCAGTTCAAGAAGCGCAGTTGATGCGCGCCGCGCTGCTGGCCGCCGTCGCGCTGCTGGCCGGCTGTGCCGGGCTCACGCCTGGCGCGCCGCCGCTGGAAAACCGCGTTGTATGCACCGTCGCGCGCGACCGGGCTTACACCGTATCCCTGTGGGGCCCGGCCGGCCTGACTGCGCAGATCGCCGCCGCAGACGCCGCCGTGATCTGCGCGCGCCCGCCGCCGCCATAGGCCGCACCCGCGCGGCGCTGATCGGGGCGCCGCGCGCCCGCTCTTTCAAAATTCGCAGTTGAGCATTCAACCCCGGCGGGGTACTCCAGTCCGCCGGGGTCTTTTCAATGCCATCGAAAGCGCAGCCACCAATGGGCCGGCGCGGCAGCGCGCGGGGCCGTCAACGCATCGAAGTGGCCCGCCAGCTTGGCGCGCGTGATCTTGTCCACCACGTGCCACGCCCGCGCGTAGTGCTCGGCGCGCGGTCCGTCAGGGTCGATGCGCGGCACGGCCGCCAACCACGCGCGCACGTCCGAAATGGTGACGATGACCTGGCCGAAAAGGTCCGTTCGATATGGCTCCATGAGTCCCGCCTGGATGAACTTGTGCGGGGGAGTGTGCCGGGTAATCGGTCAGCAAAAAGCGAGGGATGTGCCGGTGGCGCGGGCGGCGGAGGCCAGCAATTCGAGTGCCTCGGGGACTTTACATAATATACATCGTATCAATCAGAATCACGGGCAAAGGCGCCCTCGCAACGGCCAGCAAGAGCGCGCGCTCATTGGGGCGCGCTTCAAGGTGCTGTGCGCGGATGCGGGCCTGTCCATCGATCAAACTGCGAAAGCCTTGCACGTGACGCCCCGCACGGTGCGGTACTGGATTTCCGGGCGCGTGGCCGTGCCCTATGCGGCCTACCGGCTGGTGCGCATCCTGGGGGGCTATGAGCTGCCCGATCCGGCCTGGGCGGGCTGGGTGTTCCACTCGGGCAAGCTGTGGTCCCCTGAGGGTCATGGCTTCGTGCCCAGCGATTCGAACTGGTGGGGGCGCCTGGTCAGCCAGGCGCGGCTGTGGCGGGAGCAGTACGAGCGAGGTAGGCAGTTCGACCTACTGATGCTGCGGGCCGGTCGGTCTGCGCCGGGGCCGAGCGGAGCCGCTTGCGGCCCGCCGGCTGCGGCGCAGTCCGCACCGAACGGCGAAGCCGGGCGGGCGGCGCAGCCGCCCGGCCTAGATTTATCCCTAGGAAACTTTGGTACATCAGGACCGGGAAACGGGCCGTCTACAGAGGGAAACCGGGGCAGCGCTGGCGCAGCGCAGCGGGTGGCCGAGATTCCATCTTGTGAAAACGGGGAGGACCGGCCATGAGTGCGGCCATGTTGCGGGCGCTCGATGCGGTTAATGACCGGCTGATCCTGGCCGAGGCGATCGGGCAAGCCCTGGACCAAGTGGCGGGCGAAGAGGATCAACCTTTGGTACTCGTGTACCGCAGGCAGGTGCAAGCCATTGGCGAGGCCTGTGAAGCCCTGGAGGAGCTGGTCAGGGGGTGCGGCGCGAACGAGCCACCTTCCCCCGCGCCACGTGCCCAGCGCACGGCTGAAAGCGGCCCTAGCGCGCCTGAGTTGGCCCAGGGCGGTGCCCTGCCCGATCCGCTGGCGTTCACGGCTTGCGCGCCCTGTGGACAGTCTGCCGCGGGGCTGGGTGCCCGATCCGATGCGCAGTGCCCTGCGCGCCCTGCCAAACGGTCTTTCTCGGCCCACGAATGAAAGAATTTCAAATGAAATCAACGACTTGCAAACATATACATCGTATAAAATACATAATCCCAAGTCGGCAACACCAACCCGCCATGAAATTCTTCGCATTTCACATGAACATTGGTAGAAAGCAGCTTGTCACCATTTGCCTTTTGGCTTCGACCTGCGCACCGTCGCTGCGATCAAGTCTGCAGCTTCCTGGCGTCCGGCGCGATGCGCAAAGTCGATGGCGCTCAGCCCGAGCTGATTCCTCATGGCGGTGTCCGCGCCGGCGTCCAGCAGCAACTTAACGGCGGCTGGCGTGCCGTAATGGGCCGCCATCATCAGCGGCGTCGTGCCGTTCGGCGATTCGGCATCGATGAATGCGTGCTGCTCCAGCAGCAGTTCCATGATCGCCAGATGCCCGGCGGTGGCCGCGTAATGCAGCGGCGTCCAGCCCGGCTTGTTGACGTCGGCGTCGCGCTTGATGAGCTTCTTGACCATTTCGAGGTG
>JAMPXR010000347.1 GCA_023701085.1 Ramlibacter sp.
ACGCCCGTCGCGGCAACGTGGTGCTGGCCAAGCTCGAAGGCAACAATCCCGCCGGCTCCGTCAAGGACAGGCCGGCCCTGTCGATGATCAAGCGCGCCGAGGAGCGCGGCGAGATCAAGCCTGGCGACACCCTGATCGAGGCGACCTCGGGCAACACCGGCATCGCCCTGGCCATGGCCGCGGCGATCCGGGGCTTCCGCATGGTCCTGATCATGCCGGAGGACCTGTCGGTGGAGCGGGCGCAGACCATGAAGGCGTTCGGCGCCGAGCTGCTGCTCACGCCCAAGAGCGGCGGCATGGAATACGCGCGCGACCTGGCGGAGAACATGCAGCGCGAAGGCAAGGGGCGCGTGCTGGACCAGTTCGCCAACATGGACAACCCGCGCATCCATTACGAGACCACGGGCCCCGAACTGTGGGAGCAGACGAAAGGCCGCATCACGCATTTCGTCAGCGCCATGGGGACCACCGGCACCATCAACGGCGTATCGCGCTTCCTCAAGGAAAAGAACCCCGCCGTGCGGATCATCGGCGCGCAGCCCAGTGAAGGCTCGCGCATTCCCGGCATCCGCAAATGGCCGCAGGAATACCTGCCCAAGATCTACGACCCCAGCGCCGTCGACGAACTGGTGCTGGTCAGCCAGGACGATGCCGAGGACATGTGCCGGCGGCTGGCGCGCGAGGAGGGCATCTTCGGCGGCATCTCTTCCGGGGGTGCTTGCTGGGTGGCGCGCGAGGTCGCCAAGACCGTGGAGCAGGCGACAATCGTGTTCGTCGTGTGCGACCGCGGCGACCGTTACCTTTCCACCGGGGTCTTCCCCGCCTGATGTGAACAATCAATACAAGTATTGCCCGAGCTGCGCCACGCCCCTGGCGCTGATGGCCCAGCTGGAAGACGGCGGCCACAAGCAGCGGCTGCGCTGCGCAGCCTGTGGCTGGACGCACTGGAACAACCCCACGCCGGTGCTTGCCGCGGTCATCCAGTACCGCGACCGCCTGCTGCTGGCGCGCAATGCCGCCTGGTCCAACAGGATGTACGCCCTGATCACGGGCTTCATGGAGGCCGGTGAAACGCCGCGGGACGGCATCGCCCGCGAGATCAAGGAGGAGACCAACCTGGACGCCAGCGAACTCAACCTGATCGGCGTGTACGACTTCCAGCGCATGAACCAGGTGATCATCGCCTACCACGCGGTGGCCGAGGGCGAGGTGAAGCTCTCGCCCGAGCTCGTGGACTACAAGCTGTACGAGTACGATGCGGTGAAGTGCTGGCCCGCCGGAACCGGCTATGCGCTGGCCGACTGGCTGCGCGGCCGGGGCGTGGAGCCGCGGTTCATCGAGCCGTCGCGGCCCGGCTGAGTCTGCGCGCCATCTGCCATCTGTTATCCGGGGAACGGCGAATGAACATCGACAAGGAAATCGACACGCGGGGCCTGAACTGCCCGCTGCCCATTCTCAAGGCCAAGAAGGCGCTGACCGACATGCAGTCGGGCCAGTTGCTCAAGGTGGTGGCCACCGACGCGGGCTCGGTGCGCGATTTTCAGGCGTTCGCCAAACAGACCGGCAATGAGCTGGTGGAGCAGCAGACCGTCGGCCAGGAATTCATCCACGTGCTGCGGCGGCGCTGAGACTTCCAGGGCTCACAAGGCGGCCAGGTCCAGTCCCTTCAGGTAGTCCCTGAAGCAGGGACCGACTTCGGGGTGCTTCAGCGCGAGTTCCACCGACGCCTCCAGGAAACCCTGCTTGCTGCCGCAGTCGAAGCGCTTGCCCAGGTACTGGTACGCGTGGACGCCTTCGGTTTCCATCAGCCTGGCGATGCCGTCGGTCAGCTGGATCTCGCCGCCGGCCCCGCGGCCGTTGCTGCGGATCTGCTCGAACACCGCCGGTGTGAGGATATAGCGGCCGGCCACGCCCATGCGCGACGGTGCGGCTTCGGGCGTGGGCTTCTCGACCATCTGGCGGACCTTGATGATGCGGTTGCCCGCCGGGTCGCCGGCCACGATGCCGTAGCGCCGCACATGTTCGAGTGGAACCTCCTGGACCGCCAGCAGTGAGGTCTGCAGGTCGCGAAAGACCTGGACCATCTGCCTGAGCACCGACGGGCCGCCGTCTTCCCCGCGCATCAGGTCATCGGCCAGCAGCACCGCGAAGGGTTCGTTGCCCACCAGCGGCTGCGCGCACAGCACGGCATGGCCCAGGCCCAGCGAACGCGGCTGGCGCACGTACGAGCAGTCCATGTCGTCCGGATGCATCGCCCGCACCAGGGCCAGCAGCTCGTGCTTGTGCGCCGCCTCGAGCTCGCTCTCCAGCTCGTAAGCCGTGTCGAAATGATCCTCGATTGCCCGCTTGTTGCGGCCGGTGACGAAGATCATGTGGCGGATGCCCGCCTCGTAGGCTTCCTCGACGGCGTACTGGATCAGGGGTTTGTCCACGATGGGCAGCATCTCCTTGGGCTGCGCCTTGGTCGCCGGCAGGAAACGTGTGCCCAACCCCGCCACCGGAAAGACAGCTTTGTTAATATGTGTGACTTTGTTCATCGAGTGTAAATAGAAATTAGCGCTAAAGTGTGCGCCACATTTTTGGGGGTCGTGCGGTGGACATCTTACTTCTCGAACGGCTGGTGCCGGAGGCGCTCACCTGGCTCGAGGCGCGGCATTCCGTCGAGTCGCGCCCAGAACTGGCGGCCGACTCCAGCGCCCTGCGCAAGGCCATCTACAAGTCGCAAGCCGTATTGCTGCCGCGCAAGGTGGCGGTCACCCGTGAATTCCTGGACTTCGCGCCCTTGCTGCGGGCGGTGGCGCGCATGCACGTGGGCAACGACAACACGGACCTGGAAGCCTGCCGCGATCGGCAGGTGCGCGTGATCCAGGCCTCCACGGCCAATGTGCGGTCCAACGCGGAATACCTGCTGGCCGCGCTGCTGCTGCTGTTTCGCCGCGGCATCGGGTCGTCGCTGGCAGGCGACCGCCACGCGGAAATCCGCACGGGGCGCGAATTGAACGGCTGCATCGTGGGCCTGCTCGGGATGGCGCCCGC
Source organism: Ramlibacter sp. (assembly GCA_023701085.1). Lineage (GTDB taxonomy): Bacteria > Pseudomonadota > Gammaproteobacteria > Burkholderiales > Burkholderiaceae_C > Ramlibacter. The sequence continues at coordinate 3,037 of JAMPXR010000347.1, forward strand.
GGCGCACACCCTGGCGCTGATGCTGCACGGCCTGGGCGCCCGGCTCATAGGCTATGACCCCGCCATCCACCATACGGCCCCGATCTGGAGCCGGCTGCACATCCAGCCCGTCAGCCTGCAGGATCTGATGGCGCATTCCGAGGCGGTGAGCGTGCAAGTCATGTACGCATCGCGCTATCGCGGCTTCGTCAACGACAAGCTGCTCGCGCATTGCAAACCCGGGCAGATCTGGGTCGGCCTCACGCGCTCCCATCTGTTCGATGCGCAGGCGCTGGCCGACGCGCTGCAGGACGGCCGCATCGAGGCCTGCATGCTCGATGGCGCCGAATCCGGGTTCGCCTCCAAGGGCACGCCCCTGCACGAGGCCGCCAACCTGTTCCTCACGCCCCGGCTGGGCTCCCAGACGCGCGAGGCGCGGCTGCGCGCCAGCTGGTACGTGGCCCACCGCATCCACGAGGTGCTGGCCCTGGCGCGCGGCCCCGGCCCCGATCAGCGTCCCGCCACGGCGCCGGGCCAGGACTTGCTGGACGACGGCGCGCCGGGCCGCGAGGACCCGCCGCTGTTCATCATCCGGTAACCGCTTCGGGCTTCAGCCCAGGCGCGCCAACTGGTCCTGGATTTTCCCCAGCGTGGCGGTGAAATCGGCGATGCGGCGGCGCTCCTGCTCGATCACGGCCTTGGGCGCCTTGGCCACGAACGCTTCGTTGGCGAGTTTGCCATTGGCCTTGTCCAGTTCGCCCTGCAGGCGCGCCGCTTCCTTGCCCAGGCGCGCCTTTTCGGCGGCGACGTCGATCTCCATGTAGAGGCACAGGCGCGCTTGCCCGACCACCGCCACGGG
>JAMPXR010000007.1 GCA_023701085.1 Ramlibacter sp.
CGATCTTCAACGGGCTGGCCGTCTCGCTGATCTTCGGCATCCTGGTGTCCACCCTGCTCACGCTGGTGGTGATCCCCGTTCTGTACTACGCGCTGAACCGCCGCCGCCTGGAAGCCGGGGAGCCGGCCGCGGTCGGCGGGCCGGCGCATTGATCTTTCTTTCATCAACCTGGAGTCGCATCATGACCATCGAACGCTACATCCGCATCTTCGCGGGCCTGTTCATCCTCATCTCTCTCGCCCTGGGCGTCGAGGGCAGCCCGCTGTTCGTCAGCCGCTGGGCGCTGGCCTTCACCGCCTTCGTCGGGCTGAACCTGTTCCAGTCCGGCTTCACCAACGTCTGCCCGCTGGGCACCATCCTGCGCAAGCTGGGGGTGCCGGTGGCGGGTAATACCTGCGGCAGCTGAGAACGGCCATGTCCGAAGACACCATTCGCGTCGAACTGACGCAACGACAGGACTACAGCTTCGACGTGCGCTTCGGCGGCGATGTACCGCAGCTGCTGGTGGACGAGCCGCCGCCGCTGGGCGGCGGCCGGGGCCCATCGCCCAAGCAGCTGCTGGCGGCAGCGGTGGGCAGCTGCCTGTCGGATTCGCTGCTCTTTGCCCTGCGCAAGTTCAAGCAGAAGCCCGAACCGATCAGCTGCAGCGTCGAGGCAGTCGACGGCCGCAATGCCGAGGGACGGCTGCGCGTGCAATCGATGAAGGCGGTCCTGAAGCTGGGCGTCGCGGGCACGTCGCTGGAGCACCTAGACCGCGTCTTGAGCCAGTTCGAGGCTTTCTGCACCGTCACGCAAAGCGTGCGACAGGGCATCACCATCTCGGTGGAGGTCTGGGACGCGGACGGAGTACGCCTCAAATGATGCCCACGCTCACGAACGCGTCGGCCCGCGCCGACATCCTGGCCCGGCTCAAGCGCGCCGAGGGTCAGTTGCGCGGCATCCAGCGCATGGTCGAGGAAGGTTCGCCCTGCCTCGAAGTGGCCCAGCAGTTCTCGGCCGTGCGCAAGGCGCTGGACAGCACCTATGTGCGCATGACGATGTGCATGCTCGAACAGGAACTGGACGCGCATTTGCGCAAGGGCGGCGGGCTGGAAAGCGACCTCGCACCCCTGATGGCCGACGTGCAGAAGCTGCTGGTGCGGATGGGGTGAGGCCCGGGCCGCGTTCGCACTGCCAGAAGACAGCGTGGGCGGGGATTGGCTAGTGCGCGGCCAGCGCCAGTTCGCGCAGGACGCGCCGCTCCAGTTCCGCCACGCCCACGGCCGTCAGGTCGAGTTCGTGAACCGCGGACAGCAGGCCGATCGTCGCCTGGCCGAGGCCGGCCTTGAGCACCTCGACGAAGGCGGGCCCGGCGAAGATGGTCAGGCGGTGGAAATGCGCGAGCCGCGCCTCCTGCTCCAGGAACCGGCTCAGCTCATTGGCGAAACGGGCGCACTCTTGCTGCCTGGCGTCGGCCGCGGGGTCCGAGGGCTGGCCGCGGCCGGCCGGATGCACGAAGCTTTCAAGGATCACCATCGCGCTGCCGGGCTCGTGCTGCAGGACGCGGGCACGGGTGGTGTTGGCGATCAGTATCCAGTCGGGTCTCGGTCTCGTGTACATCGAGCTTGGCGCGCAGGGCCCGCAATGGTCCTGCGGGACCATAGCTCTGCCGTAGCCGGTCCGCCTTGATTCGCGTCAAATTCTCCGCCGAGCGCGGGCGCCGCCGTCCTGCCCATCAATGGGCCATCAGGACCGGCAGGGTCATGGACGACAGCACCGTGCGCGTGGTCCCGCCCAGTACCCACTCGCGCGCCCGGCTGTGGCCATAACAGCCCATCACCAGCAGGTCGGCGTCCAGGTCGAAGGCCCGCGTGAGCAGCAGTTCGCCGACGGCATCGGGCTCGCGGGCCTCCAGGTGCCAGACCGCCTGGATGCCGCGCAGCTTCAGGTAGCCGTCCAGGTCCAGCCGCGCCCCGTCGATGGACTCGTCCTCCTCCATCCAGGAAATCACGTGGACGCGCCGCGCGCGCTGCAGCATCGGGACCGCCGCGCCCACGGCCCGGGCGGCCTCCCGCGTCGGTTTCCACGCGATCAGCGCGGTTTCGCCGACCTCGGAAGGCGCTCCCGCATAGGGCAGGATGAGCGCCGCCTTGCCGCTCGCGGCGATCACGCTCTCCGGGAAGTCCGAAGGCACGCCGACCGACGGATTCGAAGGATCGTGCTGGCCCAGCACCAACAGGTCGGCATACAGTGCCTGCCGGGAGAAAGCCGGCACGATCGGGTAGTCGCGCACTTCGGCCCAGGTCGCGTGCACGCCGGGAACGGCGAGCGAGCGCTCGAGCATGGCGCGCGCCGCCGTGCGTCGCTCGTCGTCGATGTCGCGCAGGTCGGCGGCGACGCTGAGTCCCGCCTCGGCGGCGAAAGGCACGGCGAGCAGGGCCGGCGTCACGGCGTACAGCGCCGTCACCGCGGCGCCGTGCGACTGCGCGATCGCGCGCGCCACCTCCAGGCGCCGCGCCGCGCCCGGCGACGCGTCCAGATGGACCAGCAATTGCGTGAGGGATTCCTTCATGATCCGGCTCCTGTCGACACCTGCAGCACACCTTAGGCCGCCAATGCACGCGCCGCCTTGAGCGCCGTCAAGCCGCGTTCGCGGCTTGAAACCCGGCGCCGGCAGGCCTATAAATCGCAGTCCGCCAGGCCGCTCGCGGCGCGGGCGCGCGCGGCGCGGGCGCGCGCGGCGGTCGGGCATGGGCTGGCTCTTTCACCAAGGAGACGAATCATGATGGTCGCACGTTGGAGCATCGACGCGAAGTTCGGGTACAAGCAGAACGTGGTGGACATGATGCAGCGCTGGCTGCGCGACATCGCCCCGAAGGTCGGCATCAAGGCGGAGCAAACGCGGCTGTTGACCGGCTCGGTCGGGGCGCTGGAAGCCTCGGTCGTGTCCGAGCACGTGATCGAGAACCTGGGTGAGCTGAACAAGGTGTGGGACCAGCTGGCGGCGCTGCCCGAGCACAAGAAGTGGGGCCAGGAACTGGAGCCTTACGTGGTGTCGGGCACCAGCCGCTGGGAGATCTTCCGCCTGATCTGAGCGCGGCGTTCAGGGCTCGAGGCTGTCGGCCAGTCCGTGCCGGATGGCGTAACGGATCAGCTCACTGGCGTTCTGCAGCCCCATCTTCTGCATCAGGTTCGCCTTGTGGGTGCTCACGGTCTTGACCGAGAGCTTCAGGCGCGAGGCGATCTCGGTGACCGACACCCCGTCCGCGAGCAGCCGGAACACCTCGAATTCGCGGTCCGACAGCATCTCGTGCGGATAGCTTTCGCTGCCCGGCATCGCGCCCAGCGCGAGCTGCTCGGCCACCTCGGGCGTGATGAACGCGCCGCCGCCGGCGATCTTGCGGATCGCCTGCTCGAGCTGGGCCGGGGCGCTTTCCTTGGTGAGATAGCCGCTGGCGCCCGACTTGATCGCGCGCACGGCGTATTGCAGTTCCTGGTGCATGCTCAGCACCAGGATGCGCACCTTCGGCTTTTCAGAGCGCACCAGCCGGATCAGTTCCATGCCGCTGCGCCCGGGCATCGACAGGTCGAGCACGAGGATGTCGAAATCGAGTTCGCGCACCCGCTTCATCACCTCGCTGCCGTCCGCGGCCTCGCCGGCCACGGTCATGTCGCCGGTGTCCGAGATGATGCGCTTGAGTCCCTCGCGAACGATAGCGTGATCGTCGGCGATCACGATCCGGATCATTGGGGCGCCCCGCTCTCCAGCACCGGGATGCGCACCTGGATCCGCGTGCCCTTGCCCGGCCGGCTGTCGATGCTGACGCTGCCCTTGAGCAGTTGGGCGCGTTCGCGCAACCCCATCAGGCCGAGCGAGTGCGGCTTGCGCGGTGCCGTGGTCGAGAAGCCCTGGCCGTTGTCACGCACTTCGAGCACCACGCTCTGGCCGGTGCGGGCGATGACGACGGCCGTTTCGGCGGCGTGGGCGTGCTTGCCCACGTTCGCCAGCGACTCCTGCACGATGCGAAAGACCGCCGTGGCATAAGGCTCCTGCAGTTCCAGCTCCTCGTCCACCGAAACCTCGCAGGGCACGCCCGTACGCTGCGTGAAGGTATGGGCGAGCCACTCGATCGCCGGGGCCAGCCCGAGGTCGTCGAGCATCAGCGGCCGCAGGTCGGCGGCGATGCGGCGCGTCGCCGCCACGGTGGTGTCCAGCATGCTGACCATATCGGACAGCTTGGCCACCGCCTTTTCCGGCTGGGCAGTCGCGTTGTCGCGCAGCCAGATGGTGTCCATCTTCAGCGCCGTGAGCGATTGCGCCAGTTCGTCGTGCAACTCGCGCGCGATGCGGCTCTTTTCGCCTTCCCGGATGGCATGGGCCTCGGCCGCGAAGCTGCTCAACTCCTCCTGGGTGCGGATGCGCTCCGTGATGTCGCGCAGGATCACCGTGAACAGCTTGCCTTCGGGTGTGTTGAGCTGCGAAATCGACGACTCCATCGGGAATTCCTCCCCGTTGGCGCGCTGCCCGTACAGCACGGTGCCGTCGCCCATGCGGCGCGAAGTGACGCCGGTGCGGTCGAACCGTCGCACGTGCGAGCCGTGGTTGCCCCGATAGCGCTCGGGGAGCAGCTTTTCCAGCGGCGCGCCCATCGCTTCTTCGCTGGTCCAGCCGAAAATCTTCTCGGCCGCGCGGTTGTACAGCACGATGCTCTGCTGCTCGTCCACGGTGATGATGGCGTCCATCGCCGAATCCAGCAGCCCCGCCAGCCGGGCGGCCAGCCGGGTGCTGCGCTCCTCGGCCTTCAGGCGCTCGGTGATGTCCCGCAGGATCACCGTGTACAGCTTGCCCTGGGGCGTCTCGAGCTGCGAAATCGATGCGTCCATGGGGAACTCCTCCCCATTGGCGCGCAAGCCATGGACCACCCTCAGTCCCCCCATGCGCCGGGGCGTCACGCCGGTCGTGCCGAAGCGCGCAAGGTGCTGGGAATGGTCGGCCCGAAAGCGGCCCGGAATGAGCCTTTCCAGGGGTTGCCGCAGCATTTCCTGGCGCGGCCAGCCGAAGATCTTCTCGGCCGCGCGGTTGTAGAGGACGATTTTTTGCTGCTCGTCGACCGTGATGATGGCATCCATCGCGGAATCGAGCAGCCCGGCCAGCAGCGCCGCCGCATGTCCGGCGTCATGGCTGAGCGTCGCGTCGTCGTCGAGAATGTGGACGGGAGAATCGGGCACGCGTCAGTATGACACGCGCACGGATTCCCCCAGCGCCTGCGGGTTAACCTGAAGTAGAAGAACTTCTTAAAAAGACGGTTGACGGTTGATCTGTCAGCGGCTCAATGCGAGCGCGCCAGCAGATCGCGGACCTCCTCGTCGCTGGTCTGGCCGAAATCGCCGTAGTACTGCCCCACACTGCGGAAGTCTGGCGGGCTCGCCACGCAGACGAATTCGTCCGCCGCCGTTCCAATCAGCTCCTGCGCCTGTGGCGGGGCCACCGGCACGGCGGCCACGATCCAGGCGGGCTTGGCGCCGCGCAAGGCCTTGAGCGCCACGTTCATCGACGCGCCGGTGGCCACGCCGTCGTCGACCACGATCACCGTGCGGTCCTCGACCGGCACGCTGCCGCGCTTGCCGCAATACAGCGCATGCCGCCGTATCAGCTCGAGGCTTTCCACGGCGATGATCTCGTCCAGCTGGCGCGCGCTGACGCCATAGGCGGCCACGATCTGCGGGTCGATGTGCAACGCGCCGCCGCTGGCGATCGCGCCCATGGCCAGCTCCGGCTGGCGCGGCACGCCCAGTTTGCGCACGATCAGCAGGTCCAGTTGCGCGTCCAGCGCCCGGGCCACCTCGGCGGCAACCGGCACACCGCCACGCGGCAGGGCCAAGACCACGACGTCGCTGCGGCCGGCATACGCCTGCAACCGGTCAGCCAACGCGCGGCCAGCACTGGCGCGGTCGGTGAATTGAACACTCATGAAAAACACTCCTGCTGCGCAACCATCCACGTTAGGGCAGCGCGCCACAAGGGGGCTTGACGCACATCAAGCGCTGTTCCGGGCCCAAAGTGATCTGGATCACAGGTGAGTGTGGCGGCGATCGGCGTGAAGCGACGACCGTCGCGGCGCTCGACGCGCAGATCAAACCCCCTCGTCTGGCGCGCATATGCGGGCCGAACGATACCGGGATCGGCTTGACGGCGATCAACTTCGCCGTCCAGGCGCGTGACTAGACTGGAATCAGCACAGGAGCGAAACCATGAACGATGCTACGCAGGCCCCCGCCGACGGCCAGAGGCGCCTGGCCGAGGATTTCAAGGCTGTGGTCGCCGATGCCGAAGAACTGCTGCGGCATGCCGCGCGCGATGCCGGCGCGGGTTACAACGAAGCGCGAGCGCGCCTGGAAGCCAGCCTCAAGACCGCACGCGCTGAACTCGAAGTGCTCGAGAAAAGCGTGCGCGACGGCACGCGCCGGGCGGCGCGCGCGACCGACGGGTACGTGCACGAACATCCGTGGGAATCGGTCGGCATCGCGGCCGGCGTGGGCCTGCTGCTGGGCCTGCTCATCTCGCGCCGCTAGATGAGCCTCGGCGAAAGCCTGGGCAGGCTGGGCGCCAGCTCGCTGCTGGTGGCCCGGCAGCGGCTGGAACTGGCATCCCTGGACGTCGAGGAGGAACTGCTGCGCCTGGGCGGACTGCTCGCCGGCGCGCTGGTGACGGCCCTCATGCTCGCCCTCGCCCTGGCCGGCGCGGCGGCCACGGTCGTGATCTATTTCTGGGAGGAAGCGAGGCTCGCCGCCAGCCTGGGCGTCACCGCGTTCTTCTGCGCCGCGGCGGCCCTCATGGCCTGGCGCCTGGCGCGCGCGCTGCGCGACAAGCCGCGGTTCCTGGCGGGCACGCTCGCCGAACTGGACAAGGACCGCCAGCAATGGCGTGACGAGGCTTGAGGACGCGCCTGCAAGCGATCGCGCGGCGCCGCGCCGAACTGGCCGGCGAGATCGGCCGGCAGCGCGCTGCCTTGGGCGAGTCGCTGGCCGAGGTGCGGCAGGCCGTCGCGTTCGCCGGCGCGGGCCTCGTGATCGGCCGCGTGCTGACGCGCCGCCCCTGGCTGCGCGCCCTGGCGCTGGGCGCCCTGGCCGTCGTCGCGGCCCGGCGCCTCGCGGTGCGGCCGGCTATTGCTGGGGACAGCCGTCCGGACGCTCGCCCGGCGCGCGCGGGCAATCCCTGATCTGCGCCGGCGGCGTGCCCAGCACCGCCGTCAACGCGTTCGACACGGCGCTGATGGCCCAGAACACGAAAAAGCTCACCGTGTACACGCCCTGCCGGGACAAGGCCAGCGGCTGGCCGAGCCATTGAAGGTCCTGCGGGTCCACCATCGCGAAGACAAACAATTCGAGCACGCAGGCCGAGAGGAACGCCGGCCACGCGACCCACACGAGTTTCAGGTTCCCCATGCCTTGGCTCCTTGAATCAACCGGTTCACATCACTGCTGCCGCGCAGGCACGGGCGCGGCATCGGGCGTGGCGGCGTGGTTGCGGCCTTGCAGGGCCGGCAGCAGCGCACGGTCTTTCGTCGCCGTCCGCTCGATCTGGAGCGGCTTGCGATCGCGCCCTTCGGCCAGCAACGGGTCGCCGCCGCCCACCGCGATCCAGACGGTCGCCAGCCCGGCGATAACCGCAGCGGCGGGACCGGCGATGACCAGCCACACATAGCCGTGTTTCCACCAGGGAGCGCCCGCTTGTTCCTGCTTCATGCTTGCTCCTATCTCGGCACCAGGAAGGCCGACTTCTCGCTGACTTGGGCTTCGCCCGACACTGCGCCGATGTTGAAGCGGATGGGATGGGACCCCGGCGCGGCCGCCCCGTAGGGCAATTGCAGCCGCACGGCGACCCAACGCGATTCCGCGGGACCTACGGCAACCTCCGCGTCCGAGGCCAGCGCCAGCCCCTGCAGTCCTTCGGCGGAAATCCGGTAATTCTGCGGCTGCTCCGTGGCGTTCATGATCTGCAGCCGGTAAACGTTCTCGAGCTTGCCGCCGGCGACGATGCGCGAGAGCGCGGCGCGATCGCGCACGACGTCCACCTTCAGCGGCGTGCGGACCACCAGGCTGGCCAGCAGCGCGGCGCACAAGGCCACCAGCACGCCGCCGTAGACCAGCACCCGCGGGCGCAGCACGTGGCCCCAGATCTGCGAACGCGTCCAGCCCCCGGCCATGGCGTTCTGGGTGGTGAACCGGATCAGCCCGCGCGGGTAGTTCATCCGGTCCATCACGTCGTCGCACACGTCCACGCAGGCCGCGCATCCTATGCATTCGTACTGCAGGCCCTCGCGGATGTCGATGCCGGTCGGGCAGACCTGCACGCACAGCGTGCAGTCCACGCAGGAGCCCAGCGACAGCGCCACGGGATCGGCCTTGCGCGAGCGCGAACCGCGCGGCTCGCCGCGCCCGGCGTCGTAGCTGACGATCAGCGTGTCCGGGTCGAACATGGCGCTCTGGAAGCGCGCGTACGGGCACATGTACTTGCACACCTGCTCGCGCAGGAAGCCGGCGTTGCCGTAGGTCGCCAGGCCGTAGAAATTGACCCAGAACCACTCCCACGGGCCGAACGACAGGGTGAACGCCTGCGCCCACAGCGTCTGGATCGGCGTGAAGTAGCCGACGAAGGTGAAACCGGTCCACACCGACAGCGCCAGCCACAGGAAGTGCTTGGTCCCCTTTCTCAGCAGCTTGGCGGGCGACATCGGCGCGGCGTCCAGGCGCATGCGCGCGGTGCGGTCGCCCTCGACCTTGCGCTCTATCCACAGGAAGATTTCGGTGTAGACGGTCTGCGGGCAGGAAAAGCCGCACCACAGCCGCCCCGCCACCGCCGTGAACAGGAACAGCGACAGCGCGCTGATCACCAGCAGCGCGGTCAGGTAGATGAAGTCCTGCGGGTACAGGACATAACCCAGCAGGTAAAAGCGGCGCGCGCCCAGGTCGAACAGGACCGCCTGGCGCTCGCCCCATTGCAGCCAGGGCAGGCCGTAGAACACGAGCTGGGTGAGGAACACGAAACCCCAGCGCCAACGCGCGAACAGGCCGCGCACCGCCCGCGGGTAGATCTTCTTCTGGGCCTCGTAGAGGGAGTCGCCCTCCTGCTGCGCCGCCGCGGCGATGGGAATCACCTTGCGGGCGGCATTCGACTGCGGATCGGACACTTCAGGGCTTGCCGGGCGCGGCCTTGTTGGAAAGACCCCAGACATAGGCGGACAGCACGTGGATCTGCGGTTCCGTCAATTTGCCAACCTGCGCCGGCATCTCGTTGGTCTTGCCGTTGTTGATCATCGCGATGACGGCCTGCTCGCCCCAGCCGTGCAGCCAGATGTCGTCGCTCAGGTTGGGCGCGCCGACCGCGGGGTTGCCCTTGCCGTCGTTGCCATGGCAGGCCGCACAGGCGGCGAACTTGGCCTTGCCCAGCTGGGCGCGCACCGAATCGTGCGGGTTCCTGGACAGGCTGAGCACGTAGTGGGCGACGTTCCTGACGTCGTCGGGCGTCCCAACCGCCGCGGCCATGGGAGGCATCAGGCCGCGGCGCCCCTGCGCGATCGTTTCGACGATCTTCTCGGGCGAGCCGCCATGCAGCCAGTCCGCGTCCGCCAGGCTGGGAAAGCCCTTGCTGCCGCGCGCGTCCGAGCCGTGGCACTGGGCGCAGTTGTTCATGAACAGCCGCTCGCCGATCGCCATCGCGTTGCCGTCGCCCGCCAGCTCCTCGACCTTCCTGGAGGCGAATTGCGCGTACAGCGGCGCCAGTTCCTTGTTGGCGCTCGCGACTTCCGACTCGTATTCGCCGCGCGTGGTCCACTTCAATTCGCCCGGATAGCTGCCCAGGCCGGGATAGGCCACCAGGTAAAGCAGGCCGAAGACGATGGTCAGCACGAACAGCCACATCCACCAGCGCGGCATCGGGTTGTTCATCTCGCGCAGGTCGTCGTCCCAGACATGCCCGGTCGTGTTGTCGGCCTGCGAGACCACCTTCTTGCGCGCGGTGATCCACAACAGCAGCAGGCAGGCCAGGATGCCGGCGACCGTGAAGCCGGCCACATAGACCGACCAGAAGTTCGCAGTGAAATCGCTCATGGCAGGCTCGCGTCAGTCGTGTTCGAAGGGAATGCGGGCCGCTTCGTCGAAGCGGTCCCGGTTGCGGCGCGCATAGGCCCACCAGGCGATGCCCAGGAACGTGCCCAGCGAGGCGAGCGTGGCGATGATGCGCAGCGTGGTGATGTCCATGTCCATTGCGTTGTCCGTTCAGTGCCGCGGGCGCTTGCGGGGTGGGTTCATTTCAACGCCCGGCCCATGGATTGCAGGTAGGCGACGAGCGCGTCCATGTCGGTCTTGTCCTTCACATCGGCGGCCGCCTTGGCGATCTCCGCGTCGGTGTAGGGCACGCCCACCGTGCGCAAGGCCTTCATCCGCGCCGCCATGCCGCCGGCGTCCACGGCGCTCTTTTCCAGCCACGGGTAGGCCGGCATGTTGGATTCGGGCACGACGTCGCGCGGGTTGTTCAGGTGGATGCGATGCCATTCGTCGCTGTACCTGCCGCCCACGCGGTGCAGGTCCGGACCGGTGCGCTTGCTGCCCCACTGGAAGGGGTGGTCGTAGACGAATTCGCCGGCCACCGAATAGTGGCCGTAGCGCAGCGTCTCGGCGCGGAACGGCCGGATCATTTGCGAGTGGCAGTTGTAGCAGCCTTCGCGCAGGTAGACGTCGCGGCCGGCCAGCTGCAGCGCCGTGTAGGGCTTGACGCCCTCGATCGGCTGCGTGGTCGTCTTCTGGAAGAACAGCGGCACGATCTCGATCAGGCCGCCGACGGCGATCACGAGCAGGATCAGCACGATCATCAGGAAGTTGCTGGTCTCGACGCGCTCATGCGAGAAGGCGGCGGGCGTGTTGTGGTTGTCGCTCATCTGCATCGCTCCATCAGGCGCCCTGCGCCACGGCGGCGACCGGCACGCGCACCGACCGTCCCCGCGCGACCGTCATCCAGGTGTTCCAGGCCATGATCACCATGCCGGCCAGGTAGAGCAGGCCGCCCAGCACGCGGATCATGTAGAAAGGATAGGTCGCCTTGACCGATTCCACGAAGGTGTAGGTCAGCGTGCCGTCGGCGTTGATGCCGCGCCACATCAGGCCCTGCATCACGCCGGCGATCCACATCGCCGCGATATAGAGCACGATGCCGATGGTGGCGACCCAGAAATGCAGCTCGATGGCCGGCACCGAGTGCATGGTCTTGCGTCCGAACAGGCGGGGAATCAGGTAGTACAGCGACCCCATCGAGATCAGGCCGACCCAGCCGAGCGCGCCCGAGTGCACGTGGCCGACGGTCCAGTCGGTGTAATGGGACAGCGCGTTGACGGTCTTGATCGACATCATCGGTCCCTCGAAGGTGCTCATGCCGTAGAACGACAGCGACACGATCAGGAACCTGAGCACGGGATCGTCGCGCAGCTTGTGCCAGGCCCCCGACAGGGTCATCACGCCGTTGATCATGCCGCCCCAGCTGGGCGCCAGCAGGATGAGGGAGAACACCATGCCGACCGACTGGGTCCAGTCGGGCAAGGCCGTGTAATGCAGGTGGTGCGGGCCGGCCCACATGTAGGTGAAGATCAGGGCCCAGAAGTGCACGATCGACAGCCGGTAGCTGTACACCGGGCGCTCGGCCTGCTTGGGGATGAAGTAATACATCATCCCCAGGAAACCGGCGGTGAGGAAGAAGCCCACCGCGTTGTGGCCGTACCACCATTGCACCATCGCGTCCTGCACGCCCGCGTAGGCCGAGTACGACTTCATCCAGCCGGCCGGCACCTCCGCGCTGTTGACCAGGTGCAGCAGGGCCACCGCCAGGATGAAGGAGCCGTAGAACCAGTTGGCCACGTAGATGTGGCGCACCTTGCGGATGCCGATGGTGCCGAAGAACACGATGGCGTAGGCCACCCACACCAGCGTGATCAGGATGTCGATTGGCCACTCGAGCTCGGCGTACTCCTTGCCGGTGGTGTACCCCAGGGGCAGGCTGATGGCCGCCGCGACGATCACGGCCTGCCAGCCCCAGAAGGTGAACGACGCGAGCGCGCCGCCGAACAGGCGCGCATGGCAGGTGCGCTGCACCACGTAATAGCTGGTGCCGATCAGCGCGCAGCCGCCGAAGGCGAAGATCACCGCGTTGGTGTGCAAGGGGCGCAGGCGCCCGTAGCTAAGCCACGGGATGCCGAAATTGAGCTCGGGCCAGGCGAGCTGCGCGGCGATGAAGACGCCCACCAGCATGCCGACCACGCCCCAGACCACGGCCATGAGGGAAAACTGGCGCACGACCGTGTCGTTGTAGAGCGCCGTCTGCGCCGAAGAATCGTTCATTGGGAGACCTTGTTGCCAAACCTTGTCAGTTTCCGCGCGGGATCGGGCATGCAATTGACGAATGTCAATCCGACCGGAGAATGCGCTCGGCCTCCGCGTCGACGCCTTCGAACTGGCCGCGCCAGACGGCCCAGCCCAAGGCGCCAATGATGAGCAGCGCCAGCACCACGGAGAGCGGGATGAGGATGAAGAGGATGTCCATGTCAAACGTTCGATGTGCGGGCGCCCGTCGTCAGGCGCCGTGGGTCACGGCCGGCGTCCGGGCAAGCGGCGGGCGGCCTTCGGCGGTTGGCAGGGCGTCCACGCGCGCCAGGCGCGCCGCGTTGGCCACGACCCCCAGCGAGCTGGCGGCCATGCCCAGTCCCGCGAGCCAGGGCGGCATGGCGCCCATGACCGCCAGCGGAACCGACACCGCGTTGTACACCGCGGCCCAGGCGAGATTCTGCCGCACGATGGCGCGGGTGCGGCGCGCCTGCCGGACCAGCAAGGCGACGGACGCGAGCTGGCCGCCGGGAATGGCGAAGTCGGACCTGGACTGCGCCAGCGGCACGGCCTGCCCCATGGCGATCGAAACATCGGCGCGCGCGAGCACCGGGCCGTCGTTCATGCCGTCGCCCACCATCAGCAGGCGATGTCCCTCCTGCTGCGCCCGCCGCACGTGGTCCAGCTTGTCTTCCGGCGAGCAGCCGCCCAACGCGGGGCCGATGCCCGCGCGGCGCGCCAGCCGCAGCACGTTCGCGGCATGGTCGCCGGAGAGCAGCTGCACGCCCAGGCCCATGGCGCGCAGCGCGCCCATCGCCGCGGGCGCATCGCCGCGCATCGCCTCGTCGAGCTCGAAACTGGCCAGCCAGCCTGCCTCGTCGGCCAGGTGCGTCTGGAGCCTGTCCGCGCTCGCCGGGCCGGCCGGGGCGCCGCAAAAAGATGCCGATCCCAGCCGCAATTCGCGCGCGCGGCCGTCTTCCCCGGCGACCACTCCGCGAACGCCGCGCCCGGGCGCTTCGCTCACCTGGGTCGCGGCCGGTCCGCCCGCAGGCGCGGCGGCGGCAAGGGCGCGCGCGGCGGGATGCAAGGAATGCCGTGCCAGCGCCGCGGCCTGCGCCAGCGCCTGCGCGCCATCGGCGCCGGCGCGGACCCGCGCCGCCACCAGCGACATGCGGTCCTGCGTCAGCGTGCCGGTCTTGTCGAACACGACCGTGTCGACGCCGGCGCAGGCTTCCAGCGCCTGCAGCCGCCGCACCAGCACGCCGCGCCGCGCCAGGGCGCCGGCCGAGGCCAGCGTGGCGGCCGGCGTGGCCAGCGAGAGCGCGCACGGGCACGTGACGATCAACACCGCCACCGCCACGCCCAGCGCATGCGCCGGGCCGCTTTCCCACCACCACGCCGCCGCCGCCGCGGCCGCGAGCACGACGCCGACCAGGAAGGGGCTGGCGATCCGGTCGGCGATCTGCGCGAGCCGCGGCTTGTCCAGCGACGCCTGCTCCATCAGGGCGACGATCCCGGCGTAGCGCGTCTGGCTGCCGGTGCGCTGCACCCGCACCAGCAGCGCGCCCGTCAGGTTGTGGCTTCCCGCCACCACGGGTTCGCCCTGGCGCCGCGGCAGCGGACTGCACTCGCCCGTGAGCAGGGCCTCGTCCACCTGGGTCTGCCCCTCGACGATGCGGCCATCGGCCGGAAACACCTCTGCGGGCAGCACGCGGATCAGGTCGCCCGCCGCCAAACGCCGCACCGGCACCCGCTCGAACACGCCATCTTCGCGCTGCCGCTCTATGGTTTGCGGCAGCCGCCGCATCAGCGCTTCCAGCGACCCCGCCGTGCGGTCACGCAGGCGCTGCTCCAGCAGGCGTCCCGAGAGCAGGA
Source organism: Ramlibacter sp. (assembly GCA_023701085.1). Lineage (GTDB taxonomy): Bacteria > Pseudomonadota > Gammaproteobacteria > Burkholderiales > Burkholderiaceae_C > Ramlibacter. The sequence continues at coordinate 14,224 of JAMPXR010000007.1, forward strand.
AAAACACGAACATCGTGACCGAATCGAACCAGACGTCGCCGCCCAGCGGGCCGGCCGGATCGAAGGTGGCCGCGGTGCTGGCGCCGAACGCGATGGCGATGCCCAGGGCGACCGGCACGTCCATCCCGATCCGCCCGTTGCGCAGGTCGCGCGCCGCCGCCGAGAAGAAAGGAACGCAGGAAAACAGCAGCACCGGCAGCGTGAGCACCCAGGAGGCCCAGCGCAGCAGCGCCTGGATGTCGGGCGTGATCTCGCCCGGCGCGGCCGTGTAGGCCGGATAGGCGTACATCATCACCTGCATCATGCAAAAGCCCGCGACCAGCCAGCGCCACAGCAGCAGCCGCTGCGCCTGCCGCCGCGGCTCGGCGGCCAGCAGGTCACCCGCCGGGACCGCGCCGTACCCTGCGCGCTGCAGGGCGGACAGCCAGTCGGACGGGCGGCTGCCCTCGGGCGACCAGACCAGGCAAGCCGTGGCACTGGCACCGTTGACGCGCACGCTGTCGACGCCGGGCAGCCGCGACAGCGCCGCCTCCACCGTGAGCGCACAGGCGGCGCAGTGCATGCCCTCGATGGCGAGGAACGACTCCCAGCGGCCCGCGCGGCCCGCGACGGGCCGGCTGAAGCCCTCCCATTCCGCCGGCTCGTCCAGCACGCAGCCGCCCCGCGCGGCCGCGCCGTCGTCCGGGGTTGGGACAGTCATCTGCATGTTGGGAGGCTATCGGCCGCCCGGGGCGCCCCAATTGACATGGATCAAGCGGCCAGGGGAAGCGCCGACCTAAGCTGAACCAGCAACAGGAGAAGAAAACCATGTACCAGAAAATCCTCGTGGCCACCGATGGATCGGCCTTGTCCAAGAAAGCCGTGCGCAGCGCCGTCGAACTCGCCGGCGCGGTCGGCGCGGAGCTGCTGGCGCTGTATGTGGTGCCCCGCTACCCCGTCAGCTATTTCGAAGGCGGCATCACCATCTCCTCCCAGGAAATCGCCCGCACCGAGAAGCAGTGGGCCGACGAAGGCCAGGCCGTGGTCGACGCCGTGCAGCAGGCCGCGCAGGCCAAAGGCATCAAGGCCAAGGGCCTGATCGCCAAGTCCGACATGGTCGCCGAACAGATCATGGCGATGGCCAAGAAGCACAAGTGCGACCTGATCGTGATGGCCTCGCACGGGCGCAAGGGCCTCAAGCGCATCCTGCTGGGCAGCGAGACGCAGCACGTCCTCACCCACAGCGCCGTCCCGGTGCTGGTGCTACGCTGACGGGTTTGACGAAAGGACAGACCGATGAAGATCCTGTTGGCCGCCGACGGCAGCGAGTACACGAAGAAGGCCGCGGCGTTCCTGGTCACCCATGACAGGCTGGCCGGCCCGGACGACGAACTGATCGTGCTGCACGTGCAGACGGCCGTCCCGCCGCGGGTCAAGACCATGCTGGGCGCCAGCGCCATCCGGTCCTACCACGCCGAGGAAGCGGCCAAGGTGCTGGCGCCGATCGAGCGCTTCCTCAAACGGCACCCCCTGAACTTCCGCGCCTCCTGGGTCATCGGCTCGCCCGCGGCCGAAATCGTGCGCATCGCCAAACAGGAAGGCGCGCACATGATCGTGATGGGCACGCACGGGCTGGGCATGCTGGGCCGCGCCCTGATGGGGAGCGTGGCCACGAAAGTGATCAGCGAATGCGACATCCCCGTGCTGCTGGTGAAGTAGCGGCACGCGGTTCGCACTGCCAAAAAATAGTGTTAACAGGCCCTAGATGCAAGGTCCCTGGACCCTGACCGCCAAGCTGTACGCCAGCGGCATCAGCTTCCTGGTGCTGGCGCTGGCCTCGATCGGCCTGACCCTGTGGGTGACATGGAACCTCGAGGGCGGCGCCGCGGCCGTCAACGAGGCCGGCCGCATGCGCATGCAGACCTACCGCATGGCGCTCGAAGCGTCCGGACCGGGCGAGCGCGCGGCCATGCCGGCGCTGGTGCGAAGTTTCGACGAGAGCGTGGCGCTGCTGCGCTCGGGCGACCCGTCGCGTCCGCTGTTCGTCCCATGGTCGTCGGCGTCGCGGGCGCAGTTCGAGCGCGTCAACGACAGCTGGGGCGAACTGCGCCGGCGCTGGCTCGATTCGCGGCCCACGCCGGCCGAAGCGGCCCGCGAGGCCGCGGCCTTCGTCAACATGGTGGACGGCTTCGTCGCCGCGATCGAAAGCCAGATCGCCCGCTGGACCGCGATCCTGCACATGTTCCAGCTGGCGATGATGGCGCTGGCCATCGGCAGCGCCGTGGTGATGCTGTACGCCGGCTACCTGTTCGTGCTCAATCCGCTGTCGCGGCTGCAGCGTGCCCTCACGGCCTTGCAACAGGGCGACCTGTCCACCCGGATCGAGGTCGACAGCGACGACGAATTCGGCCAGCTCTCGGCCGGGTTCAACGAGATGGCGCGCACGCTGCAGTCGCTGTACGGCAGCCTGGAGGAAAAGGTTCGCGAGAAGACCGCCCGGCTCGAGGTCAAGCGCCAGCGGCTGGCGGATCTGTACGAGGTCAGCGCCTTCATGGCCCACGCGACCGGCCTGGACGAACTCGCCCGCGGCTTCGTGCGCCAGGTGCGCATCGTCGCGAAAGCCGATGCCGCCGCGGTGCGCTGGTCGGACGAGGGCAACCAGCGCTATGTGCTGCTCGCCACCGACAACATGCCCCAGACCATGGCGCTGGCGGAGACCTGCCTGGAAACCGGCAGCTGCCTGTGCGGGCAGGTCGGCGCCGACGCGACCATCCGCGTGATCCCGATCCGCACGGCGCTGCCCGCGCCCATGGACCATTGCCTGCGATCCGGGTTCCGCACGCTGGTCTCGGTGCCGGTCAAGCTGCACGAACGCGTGCTCGGCGAGGTGGACCTGTTCTATCGCGCCGAGGTCCGGCTGGATCCCGAGGAGCGCGACCTGCTCGACACCCTGGCGAGCCACCTGGCCAGCGCCATGGAAAGCCTGCGCGCGTCCGCGCTGGAGCGCGAGGCCGCGGTCGCGCAGGAGCGCAGCCTGCTGGCCCAGGAGCTGCACGACTCGATCGCGCAGTCGCTGGCGTTCCTCAAGATTCAGGCGCAGCTGCTGCGCGACGCGATGCGGCGCGGCGACAGCGCCGCGATGGAGCGCGTGATCGGCGAGCTCGATACCGGCGTGCGCGAGAGCTATGCCGACGTGCGCGAGCTGCTGGTCCACTTCCGCACGCGCACCAGCAAGGAGGACATCGAGCCGGCGCTGCGCACGACGCTGTCCAAATTCGAACACCAGACCGGCCTGCCGGCGCGCCTCGAGATGGAAGGCCATGGCGTGGCGCTCGCGCCGGACGTGCAGGTGCAGGTGCTGCACATCATCCAGGAGGCGCTGTCGAACGTGCGCAAGCACTCGAAGGCGCGCGAGGTGGCGCTGCGGGTGTCCTCCGATCCCTGCTGGCGCTTCGAGGTCCATGACGACGGCGTGGGGTTCGCGGCGGAGAGCGCGTCTTCCAACGAGACCCGGGTGGGCCTGCGCATCATGCAGGAGCGCGCCCAACGCATCGGCGCGACCGTGCAGGTCAAGTCGGCGCCGGGCACGGGGTGCAGCATCGTGCTGGAACTGCCGCGCGCGGCGGCCGGCGAAGCCGCGGCCGCATCGCTGGCGGGAGCGCCGGCATGAAGCAAGGCACGGGCGGCCGGGCGCGGACCCCGCGGCGCGCGGGAGTGAATCGATGACCGCGGCTGGCAAGCCCGTGCGTCTGATCGTGGTGGACGACCACACGCTGTTCCGGCGCGGCCTGGTGGCGCTGCTGGCGTCCGATGCCAGCCTGTCCGTGGTCGGCGAGGCCTCCGATGCCGGCGAAGCCGTGCGCAAGGCCGCGGCCCTGCTGCCGGACGTGATCCTGCTGGACAACCACCTGCCCGGCGTCACCGGCATCCAGGCCTTGCCGGGCCTGAAGGAAGCGGCGCCGTCGGCCCGCATCATCCTGCTGACGGTGAGCGAGGACGAGCAGGACCTGCAGGCGGCGCTGCGCGCCGGCGCCCACGGCTACCTGCTCAAGACCATAGAGGGCGAGTTGCTGGCACGGTCCATCCACCAGGCGATGCGCGGCGAGCCGGTCATCAGCTCCGAAATGACGGGCAAGCTGGTCACCGCCTTCCAGAGCGCGGCCTCGCCCGCCCCGCCCGCGGCCGCCCAACCCGACCCGCTGGCGCAATTGTCGGCGCGCGAGCAGCAGGTGCTGCAGCAGATCGCCCTGGGCGCCAGCAACAAGGAAATCGCCCGCGCGCTCTCGATCGCCGAAACCACCGTGAAGATCCACGTGCAGCACATCCTGCGCAAGCTCGA
>JAMPXR010000348.1 GCA_023701085.1 Ramlibacter sp.
AAGGTGGTCAACGAGACCACCTGCGTGGGCTGCAAGGTGTGCACCATCGCCTGCCCGTTCGGCACCGTGAACTACGTGCAGGAAACCGGCAAGGTGCAGAAATGCGACCTGTGCGGCGGCGAGCCGGCCTGCGCGGACGCCTGCCCGACGGGCGCCATCACCTACATCGACGCCAACTGGACCGGGCTGGACCGCATGAAGCAGTGGGCCGGCAAGTTGGGCAATCAACCGGCTGCTGCCTGAAGGAGAACATCATGTCCTGGGCTGGAAAAATCCTTCGCGTGGATCTCACCAAGGGTACGGTGAAGTCCGAACCTCTCAACATGGACTGGGCGCGCGCCTACATCGGCTCGCGCGGGCTGGCATCCAAATACCTGGTCGAGGAAATCGATCCCAAGGTCGATCCGCTGTCCCCTGCCAACAAATTGATCTGGTCCACCGGCCCGCTCACGGGCACCATGGCGTCCACGGGCGGGCGCTACACGGTGGTCACCAAGGGGCCGCTCACGGGCGCGATCGCCTGCTCCAACTCGGGCGGCTATTTCGGCGCCGAGCTCAAGATGGCCGGCTGGGACATGGTCATCTTCGAGGGCAAGTCGCCCAAGCCGGTCTACCTGTACGTCAACGACGACGTGGCCGAACTGCGCGACGCCTCGGGCATCTGGGGCAAGACCGTCTGGCAGACCGAGGAGATACTCAAGAAGACGCTGCAGGACCCGCTGGTGCGCGTGTCCAGCATCGGCCGCGCCGGCGAGAACCAGGTGCTCTACGCGTCCGTCGTCAACGACCTGCACCGCGCCGCGGGGCGCTCGGGCGTCGGCGCCGTTGCTGGCAGCAAGAACCTGAAGGCGATCGCGGTGCGCGGCACCAAGGGCGTTGGCAACGTACGGGATCCCAAGGCGTTCATGTTTGCGGTGAAGCAGGCCAAGAAGGTGCTCGCCGACAATGCCGTGACCGGCCAGGGCCTGCCGGCGTTCGGCACCCAGGTGTTGATGAACGTCATCAACGAAGTAGGCGCCCTGCCCACGCGCAACCACAAGGACGTGCAGTTTGAAGGCGCGAAGGACATCTCGGCCGAAGCGATGGCGCTGCCGCGCAAGACCGACGGCAAGAAGCACCTGGTGACCAACCAGGCGTGCTTCGGCTGCACCATCGCCTGCGGGCGCATCAGCAAGATCGACGAGAGCCATTTCACGGTTCAGAACAAGCCGCAGTACTGGGGCGCATCGGGCGGCCTGGAGTACGAGGCGGCCTGGGCGCTGGGCGCGGCCAATGGCGTCAACGACCTGGAGGCGCTGCAGTACGCCAACCTGCTGTGCAACGAGGACGGCATCGACCCGATCAGCTTCGGCGCGACGATCGGCGCCGTGATGGAGCTGTACGAAATGGGTGTGCTCACCAAGGAGCAGATCGGCATCGAGGCGCCGTTCGGCTCGGCCGAGGCACTGGCCTTCCTGGCGGAGCAGACAGTCACCGGGCAGGGCTTCGGCAAGGAGGTCGGTCTGGGCTCCAAACGCCTGACGGCCAAGTACGGCCATCCCGAGCTTTCCATGAGCGTGAAGGGCCAGGAATTCCCGGCCTATGACGGTCGCGGCATCCAGGGCATCGGCCTGGCCTATGCCACCAGCAACCGGGGCGCCTGCCACCTGCGCGGCTACACCGTGGCTTCCGAAGTCATGGGCGTGCCGGTCAAGACCGATCCGCTTGCGACCGAAGGCAAGCCCGAACTGGTGAAGGCTTTCCAGGATGCCACGGCGGCATTCGACTCGTCGGGGCTTTGCATCTTCACCACCTTTGCCTGGGGCTTGCCCGACCTGTCGTCGCAGATCTCGGCCGCTTGCGGCGAGAACTACAGCACCGAGGCGCTGGAGAAGATCGGCGAGCGCATTTGGAACATGGAGCGCGACTTCAACAACCGCGCGGGTTTCACCGCGGCCGACGACACCCTGCCGCCGCGTCTGCTCAACGAGCCCGCCAAGACCGGGCCGGCCAAGGGCAAGGTCAACGAGCTGGCCAAGATGCTGCCGCACTACTACGAGGTGCGCGGCTGGAACGCGGACGGCACGCTCAAGCCCGAAACGCGCCAGCGCCTGGGGCTGTAGTCACGGGACGCGCGCCATGCACCATGTCATCCTCGGTGCCGGTCCGGCAGGCGTGATCGCGGCCGAGACCATCCGCAAGCACCAGCCGCAGGACACGATCACCCTCATCGGCGACGAGAAGGAGCCGCCGTATTCGCGCATGGCGATTCCCTACCTGCTGATCGGCAAGATCAACGAATCGGGCACCTGGCTGCGCAAGGGCCTGGGCCATTTCGAGGGCTTGCGGATCAAGGTGGTGCAGGGCCGGGCCGCGCGCGTCGACACCAGCGCCCGGATGGTGGCGCTGGAAGACGGCCAGCTGCTGCGCTTCGACAAGCTGCTGATCGCCACCGGCTCGACGCCGATGCGTCCGCCCATTCCCGGCATCGACCTGCCGGGCGTGCATCCGTGCTGGACCCTGGACGACGCGCGCAAGATCATGGGGCTGGCCGTCAAGGGCGCGCGCGTGCTGCAGATGGGCGCCGGCTTCATCGGCTGCATCATCATGGAGGCGCTGGCCGCGCGCGGCGTGAAGCTGACCGTGGTCGAAATGGGCGACCGGATGGTGCCGCGCATGATGGGCCCCACGGCCGGCGGCATGATCAAGGACTGGTGCATCGGCAAGGGCGTCGAGGTTTTCACCGGGACGCGCGTGGAAGCGATCGAAGCGGCGGCGCCGCTCGCGGTGCGGCTGTCCAACGGCAAGGTGGTGGCGGCGGACCTGATCATCAGCGCCACCGGCGTGCGGCCCACCGTCGGCTTCCTGGAGAACTCCGGCATCAAGTGCCTCGGCGGTGTGCTCACCGACGAGCACATGCAGACCAACGTGCCGGGCATCTACGCGGCAGGCGACTGCGCGGAGGCGTTCGACAAGATCACCGGTCGCACCATGATCAGCGCGATCCAGCCGAACGCTTCGGACCAGGCGCGCGTGGCCGCTCTCAACATGGCGGGCCAGAAGGCGGTGCTGCCCGGGGTGACGCAGATCAACGTGCTCGACACGCTGGGCATGGTCTCCACCAGCTTCGGCGACTGGCAGGGCGTGCCGGGCGGCGAACAGGTCGAGCTGACCGACCATGCGGCGGGGCGGCACCTGAGCCTGCAGTTCAAGGACGACGTCATGGTGGGCTGCAACAGCATCGGCTGGACCCAGCACGTCGGGGTGCTGCGCGGGCTGGTGGAAGGGCAGGTGAAGCTGGGGCCCTGGAAGGACTACCTCAAGCAGGACCCGACGCGCCTGATGGAGGCCTACCTCGCCAGCGCGCAGGCGCGCAGCGGCTGGCAAGGCGCCGGGGATGACCGTCGCCGGTGAACGAGCAACCACCCCGAAGCAGCGTGGCGCTGCGGGGAATTGAAGCGCGTCATACTGTTGCGATGAAGATCACCTTCAAGCTCTTCGCCATGCTCACCGACTACCTGCCCGCCGATGCGCGCCGCAGCAACGTGATGGAGCTGGAGGTGCCGGGCGACGCCAGCATCAGCCAGATCATCGAGCCGTTCGGGCTGCCGCCCAAGCTGGTGCACCTGGTGCTGGTGAACGGCGCCTTTGTGCCGCCCGCCGACCGACTCACGCGCAAGCTCGAGGAAGGCGACGTGCTCGCGATCTGGCCGCCCATCGCGGGCGGCTGACGCCACCCCAGGGCTGGCCCGTTCATGCAGTCGGCCTACGCCGAACGCTTCGAGCGCGAGATGGGCTGCACCGAAGCCGAGTGGCTGATGTGGCTGCCGGCGGCGATCGGGGAACACGAGTGGCGGCGCGACGGGGCATCCGCGACCATCA